>NZ_JBASXK010000010.1:0-3345 GCF_049276915.1 Aestuariivita sp.
ATATAGAAGACACCGAAAAAGACGACAGCTATGAATGGAAGGAAGCGGCACATCGCGGCGGTTTCAAATCCACCGTCGGCGTGCCGCTGATCCAGGATGGTATCACGGTGGGCGTGATTAGCTTGGCCCATGGCCAACCCCATGCCTTTACCGCCAAACAGATCAAACTGGTCGAGACATTTGCCGCCCAAGCCGTGATTGCGATCAACAACGCGCGCCTGTTCGAAGAGGTGCAGAAACGCACTGCCGAGGTTGAAGAGGCGCTGGTGCGCGAAAAGGCCAGCGCCGAGATCCTGCAGGTGATCAACGAGGCGACATCCGATCTGCAACCGATGTTTGATCTGATCGTTCAGAAATCGGCCGAGCTGTGTGGGGCCAGTTTTTGCGTGCTCGACCGGTTTGACGGAGAATACTACCATTTCGGGGCGCAATACGGTTTCCCGCCGGCGCTGGCAGAAGAGCTCATCTCGGATTACCCGTACTCGTTCAATAACGACCAGGGACACATCGCACCCCAAGTGGTCAAGACCGGACAGATCGTGCATGTTGAGGATGCCCAAAGCGCAGGCCAGTATTACGAGCCGGAACTCGCCAAAAGCGTCGGATGGCGGCGGATGATGGGCGTGCCCATCAAGGCAAACAACCGGGTCTGGGGCGCCGTGATCATGGCCTGGCCCGACACCTCGATGCCGTCTGCGGCAAACATCGAACTGGTCCAGAGCTTTGCCAACCAAGCCAGCATCGCCATCGAAAATGCCCGCCTGCTGCGCGAAACGCAGGAGCGCACGGTTGAGGTTGAAGAGGCGCTGGAACAGCAAAAAGCCTCGGCCGAAATCCTCAGCGTGATCAGCCAGTCGGTCGAGGATACCCAGCCGGTGTTCGAAAAGATCCTTGAAAGCTGTCAGCGTCTGTTCAGCGGCGAAGAACTGGACGTACTGCTGATCAACGATCAGGGACTGTTGCAGGTCGCCGCGTATCTGGGGCAACACCGCGACGCCCTGCTCAAGACCTTTCCTGCCCCTTGGGAGGTCACACCCGCCGGCGAGGCGATCCGCACGAAGACAGTGACCAATTACACCGATGTGCAGAACAACCCCGACACGCCCGCCGTTTTGCGCCATATGGGTAAAATTGCCGGGTATCATTCGGTGGCCTTCGCCCCGATGATCTGGGAAGGCCGGGGCATCGGCGTTGTGGGTGTCGCCCGCTCGGCCAAGCCCTTCGCCGACAAAGAGTTGCGCATCATGCAGGGCTTTGCCGATCAGGCGGTCATCGCGATCCAGAACGCGCGGCTGTTCAACAAAACGCAAACCGCGCTTGTGCGCCAGACGGCCAGCGCAGATATCCTGCGTGTGATCAGCGAAACGCAATCGGAGCTGGATCCGGTCTTCGAGGCGATCCTCAGCCGGGCCGCCGAATTATGCAATGCCCCCATGGCCAGTCTGAACCTGGTGAACGCAGAACGCACTCACGCCAATCTGGTCGCTCATTGGGGGGATGGGCTGACCCATCTGGAACCGGGCAAGACAACCTGGGACATGGCCTCGGGCCTCGCGACGACAGATGCGATCCTGTCCCTCAAGCCGGTGCATTATCCGGATTTGCGCGATACCGACACCTATCGGAACGGCGACAAGGTGCGGCGCTCCGTTGTCGATGACGAAGGCATCAGAACGTTTCTTGCGCTGCCGCTGATCCATCAGGGCCGCGGGATCGGCAACATCGCGCTATACAAGCGCGAGGTGAAACCCTTTACCGCCGAGGATATCGCGCTGCTGGAAAGCTTTGCCGATCAGGCGGTGATCGCGATCCAGAACGTGCGCCTGTTCAACGACACGCAAAACTCGCTGGCACGGCAGACCGCCAGCGCCGACATCCTGCGCGTGATCAGCGGGTCGCCCAACGATACGACTCCGGTGTTCCAGGAGATCGTGAAATCTGCCACGCAGCTGATCGACTGCGACATGGCCGTGGCGCTGATCAAGAATGGTGAAACGCTGTCACAGGTGGCGGTCGCCAACAGGATGGGGCTGGTGGAAAAACCCGCTCAGATCACCGTCCCTATCGACCCCGACCACAATCTGCCATCCCAGGCCGTCGTATCGCGCAAGGTCATGCACACACCGGATTGGGATACCGCCGACCTTTCGCCCATCGACCAGACCATCAAGGAGCGTGCCGGGATCAAATCCACGATCATGTTACCGCTGCTCCATGGCGACGACTGCGCAGGCACGCTGAACATCTTCCGCTTCCAGAAAAAAGCCTTCACCGACGAAGAGATCGCCGTCGCCCAGACCTTCTGCGATCAGGCTGTGATTGCCATCGAGAATGCACACCTGTTCCGCGAGGCACAGGATGCCCGCGCCGCCGCCGAAAAGGCAAACGAGGCCAAGAGCGCGTTCCTGGCCACCATGAGCCACGAAATCCGCACGCCGATGAATGCCGTGATCGGTATGAGCGGGCTTTTGATGGATACCGACCTCGACCCCGAGCAGCGCGACTATGCCGAAACCATCCGCACCAGCGGGGACGCGCTTTTGGGGATCATCAACGAAATCCTCGACTTCTCCAAGATCGAAGCCGGGCAGATGGATATCGAACACCAGCCCTTTGATCTGCGCGAGTGCATCGAATCCGCCCTCGATCTGGTCAGCACCCGTGCCGAGAACAAACAGCTGGATCTGGCCTATGTCTATGACGACAGCGTCCCGTCGGCGATCAGCGCCGATCTGACCCGGCTCAGACAGATCTTGCTGAACCTGCTGTCGAACGCCGTGAAATTCACCGAAGAAGGCGAAGTCGTGCTCTCGATCTCTGCCGCAACCGCCCCGAATGGCGAGCTGGAACTGGCGTTTTCCGTGCGCGACACCGGGATTGGACTGTCGCCCGAAGGCATGAAGCGCCTGTTCCAGTCGTTCAGTCAGGCGGACAGTTCGACCACCCGGAAATATGGCGGAACCGGCTTGGGACTGGCGATTTCGAAACGGCTGGCTGAACTGATGGGCGGCACGATGACTGCGAAAAGCGACGGGCTGGGAATGGGCTCCACCTTCAGCTTCACCATTCGCACGCAGGTCGCCGATCTGCCGCAGGCACCGACCCGCGATCTGATCGGCCAGCAGGGAGAGTTGCGCAACAAACGCATTCTGATCGTCGATGACAACGACACCAACCGCAAGATACTCAAGCTGCAAACCGGCAAATGGGGCACGCGCACTCGGGACACGGGATCGCCACTGGAAGCTCTGGAATGGCTCAAGGAGAATGCCGCCTTCGATCTGGCGATCCTCGACATGCATATGCCCGAAATGGACGGGCGCACACTCGCAGGAGAAATCCGCA
>NZ_JBASXK010000011.1:0-69339 GCF_049276915.1 Aestuariivita sp.
CCAACTTCTGAAATCGCGCCCGTAGCGCTTCCGGCAAAGGTGCTGACATGATCCATCCTCCCAAACAGGATGAATCACAGATCAGGCTTCAAGGGAATCCTTACGATTCAGGTTTTCGGCGGGACGCATTAGGCGGTCGCGTGTCGATCCAGCGGGCTTTCCTGTGTCGAGTAGGCTTCATAGCCGACCCGATCCAACGCTGGTCTGCGGGTATAGGTCGCCGTGATCGGATCGGCATCCAGCGTCAGGCCGGTTACCGTGAGTGTTTGTGTCGTGGGATCATAGGTAAACGAACCCAGGTCGCTCTGGATGGCGGCGGGGATGGCCGTTGTCGGCGCTGTCGGGGTGCCGCCAGCCGGTGGGGTTGCTACGACAAAGGGATTGCCGCCACCACACGCGGCAAGCAGCGACACCACAAATGTGGCAAGCCAAACATGCTTCATCTGCCTCAACCTCAGGACTATTTTCTTATTTTCCCATGAGGATCCGTGTGTTGCAGGCAAAAGTCAATGTATTTGGAGGGGCTGTGGATAAATCGTGGCTTCTGTGTGACCACTATATAGTGGTTTTCGACGCGAAATCCGCAATATATAGTTAAGGCTCTCAACAGATTCTGTCGCCCAAAGGAGAGCCGCATATGCCCCTGTCGCCCGATCAAATCGCAGAAATCGAGGAACAGCGCTCGAACCCCCAGCAGACCCTGCGGGTCGTGGCACCGGGTATGGAAGCGCATCTGTATCATGCCAAGCCGGTTCTGGATCACGGTTTTGTCCGGGTGATCGACTATATGGGCGATGATGCGGCGATCTGTCAGGCAGCGCGGGTGTCTTACGGCAAGGGCACCAAATCGGTGCAGAATGACGAAGGGCTGATCCGCTATCTGATGCGACACTGGCATTCCACACCCTTCGAGATGTGCGAGATCAAACTGCATGTGAAACTGCCCGTGTTCGTGGCGCGCCAGTGGATCCGCCATCGCACGGCGAATGTGAACGAGTATTCGGCGCGCTATTCGATCCTGGACCGCGAGTTCTATATCCCCGCGCCCGAACATGTGAACGCGCAATCCGTGGTCAACAACCAGGGTCGCGGCGGGGTTCTGGAAGGGGCCGAGGCGGCGCGGGTTCTGGAGATCCTCAAGTCGGATTCCGCGCGCGCCTATGACAATTACGAAGCGATGATCAGCCAGGACGGGCAGGAGGGTCTGGCGCGCGAACTGGCGCGGATGAACCTGCCGGCCAATATCTATACGCAATGGTACTGGAAGGTGGATCTGCACAACCTGTTCCATTTCCTGCGCCTGCGCGCGGATGCCCATGCCCAGTACGAGATCCGAATCTATGCCGAAGAGCTCTGCAAGATCGTGGCGGACTGGGTGCCCTTCGCCTACAAGGCATTTGATGATTACCGCCTGGGGGCGGTGTCGCTGTCCGCGCAGATGGTGGATGTCACGCGCCGGATGCTGAAGGGTGAAACCGTGACACAAGAGACATCGGGGTTGTCCGCGCGCGAGTGGCGCGAGTTCATGGAGATTGTCGAGGGGTGAGGCGCGGCTGCCGGGATGGCGGGGGTCGTTCACGCGGATGATGCGGTCGGCCATGCTGGGCTAGACCCGCAGCTTGTGGCGGTGTGTAGGCTGGGGGTCCACCCCTACCCCCCGGGGGGCGATGCGGGACAGGCTTCAAAACCACTCCCCAGGGCGTCATCAATCTGTTACAAAAGCGTCATGACGCGCGTGTTTCTCATTCTGGCCTGCATGGCCTCGCCTGCCTTGGCGACAAGTCCGATTGCGCATGTGATCTGCGAGCCGACCGAGGTAATGCATCAAAAGCTGACCCGTCAGTTCGGTGAGACCCGGGCGGCCACGGGGTTACGCGGGCGCGAGCAGATCATGGAAGTCTGGACCGACAAGCAGGGCGATTGGACGATGGTGGTGACCTATGCCTCGGGCACTTCCTGCATCGTGGCCATGGGGGAGGAATGGACGCCCGTCACCCCGCCGGACCCTGCCTGACTGGGCAGAGCGCATGGGCGTGATGTGATCCGCGCGCCGCACAGCTTGGATTACAGTTAAAAAGTGCTGGACTTGCGCCGCCTGCAATTTGCATGCTGCACCTATCGTAATGAGGGAAAGTCGGATGCATTTTCAAAGAGTTCTTTCGGCCGCTGTGGCCGCGACACTGCTGACCGCCCTGCCGGGGCTTGCGATGGACGCGAAAGTCTATCCGTATCACGCCAAACACAATTTCTGCCCGGCCGGTCTGCAACCTGTGACAATTTCGGGTGCGATCTGCTGCGGCACGCCAAATCAGTCGCACAGCTATCAGTCGATGATGGCGCACCCCACGCCCAAACGGGTTTCAACCCGGCAGTACGACTGTCCTCCGGGAACCAAGGGCTGCAACTGAACACAAGAGGGAGCGCGCATCCGTGACCGGGGTGCGCGCCCCGATCTGGTGTCAGATTGCCTTTATGTCCGAAGCCATAGGTCGGCCATCGCGGCCGTCCTGCAGTTCGTATGTCACTTTCTGGTTGTCGGTAAGGCCTTGCATGCCTGACCTCTCGACTGCAGAAATATGCACAAATACATCATTCCCCCCACCGTCCGGAGCAATGAAGCCGTAACCTTTAGTACTGTTGAACCATTTCACGGTGCCTGTCGGCATGTCCCGTGTCTCCTTCTGCCTTAACTCACTTCAACTCACTTCGCGGTGGCATGTGACTGCATCCCGCAACCCAATCCGGAACGCTCACCAACAAGGACCTGACCTTGGTTTGGGCAAGGTATGGGCCGAGTTTTGAGCTTCCTCTTTTCAAGATTGCACGGCAGAACCAAAAATCAAGAAAAACGCCCGGAATCGTGTATGAATGACGGATTTCCGCTGAATAAATGGGATAAACGATGAAACTTTACGGTTTGAAGAGCTGTGACACATGCCGCAAGGCGCTGAAACTTCTGGATGGGGCCGAGTTCGTGGATGTGCGCGCAGATGGGATGCCTGCGGATGTGCTGGAGGCCGCTCTGGCGCAGTTTGGCGAGGCGCTGGTCAACACGCGTTCGACCACATGGCGCGGCTTGCCAGAGGCCGAGCGCGCGCGCGCTCCGGCGGCGCTGCTGGTTGATCATCCGACCCTGATGAAGCGCCCCTTGATCGTCGAGGATGCAGGCGCGATGCATCTGGGATGGACAGCGCAGGTACGGGCAGCCCTTGGCGTGAGCTGAGCGCGGCCTTACCTGTCACAGAGGACGCAGAGAATAAAGGATAGTCTTCATGCGCAATGCAGCACTGACCCTCGGGATCATCGGCGGGTTGATCGGAATGCTGGTCGGGTTTTTCAGCTTTGGCTATACGGCGGCGGTGGATCAGTTCGGAGAGATCGACGGACTGGCCGAGCAGGTGAGCAATGTGCAGCTGGTGCGCATCATGTCGATCCTGGCACCCATGCTGGCGATTGCAGGTGCAGCGATGGCAAAGGTTCGGGCGCTGTGGGGCGGGGCCTTGATGCTGATGTCGGCGGCGGGGATGTATTACGCGTTCGGCTTCAACGTCTTTACCATGTTCCCGATTTGCTTTGTCGGGGTTGGCGGTGTGATGGCCATCGCGGCGGGGCAGCCGGATGAGCCCAAGGCGCATTTCTGATATCCGTTCGGCCTGACTGAAAAGCCGCCCCTGATGGGCGGCTTTGTCATGGATCGGTCGCACGGGTCAGGCACAGGCCGCTCAGGTGCCGCGCGACAAGATTCGGTCGACCGACAGGGGGCCGGCCCCCTTGATCACCAGAACGATCAGCACGAAAACCCAGAACATGCGCTGATCGAGGAGCACCCCGTCAGGGATGCGGTCGAACATGGCCCCCCAGTGTTTCGCTGTGCGCAATCCCGCCATGGCCATAAAGGTCGGTCAGGGATTGCACGATGACAAATCCGATCATGCCGATGCTGGCCAACCGCGTGAACAGGCCGATGACGATCAGCAGGGGCAGAATGAATTCGGCAAGCGTGCCCGCCGTCACCACCGCCCAATGGAAGAGACCCAGTTGCGAGACATCAAAGCTGACCGCTTCCATGGCTTTGGGGAAAATCTGGACATAGGCCCCGACTGAGGGTTGCAAGAGGCCGAACAGACCGTCTCCGACTTTGGTCATGCCGGATGCCCAGAAATACAACAGCAGGGTCGAGGCAAAGACATACCGTGCCAGCGTGGGCAACAGCCAGTCGCCGGCGCGATCCAGCCGGGAAAAGATGGCGTTGTGAAGGGAAACAAGGGCTGACATGGGACACGGTCTTTCTAGTTGAGGGAGGTGATTGCACCGCCCGAAATCAACAGCGCCAGACTGGCAGCAAGGTCGAAATCCGGGGCTTCGGCCAGAGCGGCATCATGGGCGCTGCCCAGCGTCTGTCCCGCGTTCAAGGCAGCGATGAAGGCACCGCCGCCGGGCGGCAGGGCATGGGGCAGCGGATCGAACTCGGGGCGCAGGATCACGACGTCCTGTGCCACGGGGGCAGGTTTGGGGGCGTTGTCTTCGGTGTTGAACAGCCAGATCGCGTGGATCGGCCAGGGCGAGCGGATCAGCTCAAGCGCTGGCGCGAGGATGAGGCGCGTGTTCAGCAAGGCCTCAGGGGACCGAGCGCCAAGATCGCCCGGATCAATCGGTGTTGCGTCCGCCGCGTGATAGGATCTGCGCAGGGCCAGTTCCAGACGGGCGACATCGGGCAGATAACCCAGGTGAGCAAGCTGGGGAAGGCTGGCGACGAAATCCGGAAACTCTGCGCCATAGTGCATCATCAGCGCCGAGCCGGGCGGGTGGGCGCGCAGGTAAAGCCCCGCAAGCCCGTCCATGTTTTGCTGGCCCAGAAGCTTGGTGATGACCGGAAAGCCTTGGCGCAGTGCCTCGGTCAGAGAGACGGCGACGTTGTTGCGATAGACATTATAGCGCCGTCCCGCGGGGCGGTCCTGACCGTCAATCAGCCCGTCCGGTATCGGCTGGGCTGCATCCAGCAATGCGGCGCGAAAGATATCCTGAGAGACGCTCATGCCACGCGCCGCGACAGGGCGGTTGCGGCGCGGCTGGCCTCGGCGGCCAGAACCGGCCAATCGGGCACGTCGGTGTCCCATTCCACCAGGGTGGGGCGGGGGCCGGAGCGTTGAAGCGTGTAATCAAGCAGCGCCCAGACTGGGTCGACGATGGCCGCGCCATGGCTGTCTATGAGAAGCGGCGCGCCGTGATCGTCCTGGTCTTCGTCATGGCCGCCCAGATGGATTTCCCCCACCTTGTCCAGCGGGTAGGCGTCGATATAGGCCTGTGGGGCATATCCCAGGTTGGTGGCCGAAACAAAAACGTTGTTCACATCCAACAGCAATCCGCAGCCGGTGCGGCGGCTGAGTTCGGCCAGGAAATCGGTTTCGCTCCAGGTGCTTTCGGCAAAGGCGAGATAGCTTGAGGGGTTTTCCAGAAGCATCCGGCGGCCCAGCACGTCCTGCACCTGATCGATATGCGCGGTGATGCGGCTGAGCGTGTCGTTGGTATAGGGCAAGGGCAGCAGATCGTTGAGAAACTCTGCGCCATGGGTGGACCAGGCGAGATGCTCGGAAAAGCTGGCCGGTTGCAGCCAGCCCATCAGCTTTTTCAGACGGGCAAGGTGGTCGCGATCCAGCGGGTCTGCACCACCGATGGACAGGCCGACGCCGTGGACGGATATCGCAAAGCGTTCGGACAGGGCGCGCATCTGTGCCAGCGGGCGCCCGCCATCCCCCATATAGTTCTCGGCATGAACCTCTAGCCATTGCACCGGGCCGGGATCGGCCATGATCTCGGTGAAATGCTGGGGCTTGTAACCCACACCGGGGGCAGAGGGCAGCCGGTCATGTTTCGGGGTGGCGTCGAGCATGGATCTCAGTCCGCAGGATGGTTCCGAGGCCGATCTTGCCCGGCCAGAGGCGTATCAAACCGTGCGATCCGACCGAGGGATCGGATCGCACGAGATGGTGCGGATTTAGCTTGGCAGGTCACGTTCCTGGGCTTCGAGCGAGCCTTCGCGCGCTGTGCCATCTGCCATCGCAGGCAGTTCCATCGACGTACAGGTGCCGGCATCGACCAGCGTCCATGCGTTGCCCTGATAGTCCACTGTGGATGTACCTGCGCAGGTGGTGCCGGGGCCTGCGGCGCAATCGTTCTGGCCTGCAAGGCTTACACCATAGCATTTTTCCTTGGCTTGCGCGTTTGCGGTGCCGACCTGCGAGGCCAGTGCGGCTGCGACAGCACCTGCGACGGCGATGGTTTTGAAAGCGTTGGACATTTTCATAATCCCCTTGGTTTCTTTATCAGTGTCTTTCATCGACAGGATCAGCCTACAGGCTAAAGGCATCACATGGAAACTCACGAGCCTGTGTCTCACGCTTGCGTCAGGCTGTGTGAGACGGACATTCCCTGTAAGGCATTGAAAAGAAACAAACGTGATTGGAATGTTTCAACCGGACCCACCTGGACGGGTCCGGTTCTTGGCGTCGCGTCAGCAATTGTTACAACTGATCGGGCGCTGTTGCGGCGGTTGCCAGCGACTTTGTTACATCCGCAAGGGTTTGCACGCGGGTCTCTTTTTCGCCAAGGCGGCGGATGGTGACGGTGCGGTCTTCGACCTCGCGGTGGCCGATAGCAAGAATTACCGGGACTTTGCCCACGGAATGCTCGCGGACCTTGTAGTTGATCTTTTCGTTGCGGGTGTCGGCTTCGGCGCGCACGCCCACGGCCTGCAGGGCCGCGACGACCTCGTTCACATAGTCATCGGCCTCGGAGACGATTGAGGCGACCACAACCTGGCGCGGGGCCAGCCAGAAGGGCAGCTTGCCGGCATGTTCCTCGATCAGGATGCCGATGAAGCGTTCGAAGCTGCCCAGAACCGCGCGGTGCAGCATGACGGGCCGGTGTTTGCCGCCGTCCGAGCCGATATAGCTGGCATCCAGCCGTTCGGGCAGAACGAAATCCACCTGCAGCGTGCCGCATTGCCAATCACGTCCGATGGCATCGGTCAGCACGAATTCCAGTTTCGGACCATAAAAGGCGCCTTCGCCGGGGTTCAGCTCGAACTCGCAACCTGCGGCACGCGTCGCTGCCTTGAGGGCAGCTTCGGATTTGTCCCAGACCTCGTCCGATCCCGAGCGCAGATCGGGGCGGTCCGAGAATTTGACCTTGAAGCTTTCAAAGCCGAGGTCGCGGTAGATGTCGCTGAGGAATTCGATGAAGCGTTTTGTTTCATGCTCGATCTGGGACTCTTCACAGAAGATATGGGCATCGTCCTGCGTGAAGCCGCGCACACGCATGATTCCGTGCAAGGCACCGCTTGGTTCGTATCTGTTGCAGGAGCCGAATTCGGCCATGCGCAACGGAAGGTCACGGTATGATTTCAGTCCCTGGTTGAAGACCTGTACGTGACAGGGGCAGTTCATCGGTTTGAGCGCATTCACCGCCTTTTCGCGGGCGTGCTCCTCGTCCACTTCGACGATGAACATATGCTCTTGATACTTGTCCCAATGCCCCGAGGCTTCCCAGAGCTTGCGGTCCACGACCTGGGGGGTGTTGACCTCGACATACCCGCCCGCGCGCTGCTTGCGGCGCATGTAGTCCTGAAGCGTGGTATAGATCATCCAGCCGTTGGGATGCCAGAAGACCTGCCCCGGGGCTTCTTCCTGCATGTGATAGAGATCCATCTCGCGACCCAGCTTGCGGTGATCGCGTTTTGCGGCCTCTTCCAGCATCGTCAGATGGGCCTTGAGCTTTTCCTTGCCGGTGAAGGCAACGCCATAGATGCGCTGCAGCATCGCGCGTTTGGAATCTCCGCGCCAATAGGCACCCGCGATGGACATCAGCTTGAATGCATCGCCCGGCACCTGCCCGGTGTGTTGCAGGTGCGGGCCGCGGCAGAGATCCTGCCAATGGCCGTGCCAATACATGCGCAGCGGCTCATCGCCGGGGATCGCTTCGATCAGCTCGACCTTGTAGGGCTCGTTATTGGCCTTGTAGAATTCGATCGCGCGCTCACGCTCCCAGATCTCGGTGGTGACGGGATCGCGCTTGTTGATGATTTCCTTCATCTTGGCTTCGATCAGGCCCAGATCTTCGGGGGTAAACGGCTCGGAGCGGTCAAAGTCGTAATACCAGCCATTGTCGATGACGGGGCCGATGGTGACCTTGGTGGCGGGCCAGATTTCCTGCACGGCGCGGGCCATGATATGCGCCAGATCGTGGCGGACCAGTTCATTGGCCTGCTCTTCGTCTTTCATGGTGTGGATGGCGATTTCGGCGTCGCCTGCGATCGGCCAAGCCAGATCCCAGTGCTGACCGTTCACGGTCGCGCTGATCGCCTTCTTGGCCAGCGAGGTCGAGATGTCCGCAGCCACTTCGGCCGGGGTGATCCCCGCCTTGAAATCGCGTGCATTGCCATCGGGAAAGGTGAGTGAGATTTGGGCCATTTCAGCCTCCTCGTCAGTTTGGCGCCCACGGAACGCCCGGTTGCGGGTATATGTGTGGGAAGCGGTGTGGCAGGGGGAGGCTGAGGCGTCAAGAGACAGCATGGCATTGCGCGACGGACGTTGCCGATAGGACTCAGGGCGCGGGTGAGGGGCCAGCCCCTCACACTCCCCGCCGTATTTTCGGCAAGAAGAAGGAGGGGCTGGTCGGATCCATCAGCGCGCGGCAAACACCGCATATGCCATGAGCAGGCAGCACAGCCAGCCAAGGGAGAAGATGATCGGCCGGATCGGCATTCTGGCGTAGCCCGAGATCATGCCTGCCGCGTGGATCACGCGCAGCCAGAAAAAGGCGATGGCCGTCCAGTAGGTGAGGGTGGTGAAGCCATCCAGCCGGTCGACCAGCAGCACCAGAATGGCAAAGGGGATGGCCTGTTCCAGCAGGTTCAGATGCGCGCGGTGGGCGCGGTGGACCCAGGGTCTGAGCTGGGTCAGATCACCCGGGCGGGGGAAGCTATCCGGATCAGCAGGATCGGAGTTGACGCCGACGATATAGGGGATCCAGAGGGAGGCGGCGAGGATCATCAGACAGGTGAGAATACCGAGTTCGGTGGGGATCTGTTGCATTACATTGCCGCCTTCAGAGCTGTGCCGGTTTCCAGGTAGGATTTGAGGGAGGCCGCCAGACGGGCCCAGCCTTCTGCAAAGCCTTCCTGGCCGGGAGCCATGTCGTAATGCTCGATGGTCAGCATGCAGGTTTCGCCCTGCGGTTCGATCAGATAGACCATGTGGCTTGCCGGTGCGTCGGGCCCCATGAACAGCGGCTCGAAGGTCATGGCGATGCGGGTTTTCGGGTCCATTTCCGTGGTGACCTGGCGCAGCATCGCTTCGCCATCCGGTTTGATGAATTCGGTCACGTTGTCGGGGCGCGCATCGCCGCGCACCTGGTTGCACATGAAGTGATAGGCGGCCATCTGGTCGGCTTTGGTCAGGGCGTCCCAAAGGGCATCCTGCGTGCAGCGGATGAAGGTTTGCATCATGAAATCGGGTTTTGCCATATCGGTCCTTCTTTCTAACTGGGCTTTGAGATCACTCAGGGCCTGCGTCTGGGGTCGCAGAAAGGGTGCGATCCAACGGTCGAGTATCTCCTGCAGGGGAAAGGCGTTCAGATAGTGATATTTGAACCGCCCCTGTTTGCGTGTGACGATGAGATGGGCGTCCTCGAGAATCTTGAGGTGCTTCATGACCCCGAAACGGGTCATGTCCAGTTGCCCCTCCAGATCGGATAGGCTTTGCCCGTCCTTGCGGCGCAAACTGTCAAGCAGCGCGCGCCGGGCGGGGTCGTTGAGGGCTTTGAAAAGATCGTCCATGGCGATGAATATAGGTTACTTAAAGGTCACGTGACAATATGGTAACTTGTAATGGCACTGTTGCCCCGCTCAACCCCTTGTGCACAATGGGGAAAAATTCGGGAGGAGAAGGTGATGGAAACCAGTTGGGCACGGCTGAAAGCGCATGAGCTGCGGGATCTGGCGGCACAGGATGCGGTGGTGATTCTGCCCGTGGCGTCGATCGAGCAGCACGGGCCGCATCTGCCGGTGATGACCGACACCCGGATCGGCGAAGAGATGGCGCGGCGGGCGGCGGAAAAGGCCTGGGCCAAGCGGCCCACGATCTGGACGCCGGTGATGTGGGCGGGGCTGAGCGAGCATCACATGGATTTCGGTGGCACGCTGACAGTGACGCCCGCCACCTTCCGGGCGGTGATCATCGACCTGATCGCGGCGATCCGGAGGGCAGGGTTCCGGCATATCCTGATCTCGAATTCGCATGGCGGCAACATCATCCCCTGCAAGCAGATCCTGGACGAGATTTCGCCCGGGCTGGACGGCGTCGTTGTCTTTGCCACCTATGCCACCGAGGCGGGCGAGGCATTCGGTGCACCGCTGGAGGATCAGCCCAACATCATGCATGCCTGCGAGGCGGAAACCTCGATGATGATGGTCTGCGCGCCCGAGACGGTGGATGACAGCGATCTGGCGGCGCATAACGTGCCCTTTGGCAATGGTCCGGATTTTCTGGCGGCAGGCAAGGCGGCGTACCGTTGGCGGCCCCTGGCCCATGCCACGCCCAACGGCGTGCTGGGGATGCCCGAGAAATCGACGCCCGCCAAAGGCGAGGCGCTTTTGGAAATCGGGTCTCAGGCGCTGGCCGATCTGATCACCGATCCCGAGACCTGGGCCGATGTGCAGGATCTGCGCGGAGCGGGCACAGGCGGCGTGCCCTTTGCGGGGCGCAGATGACGCCGCATCTGCAGACCTCGCAGGGCCGCAGCCTGGCCTATCACAAGAGCGATGGCGCGGGGCCGACCGTGGTGTTTCTGGGCGGGCTGAAATCCGACATGGAGGGCACCAAGGCCATCTATCTGCAGGACTGGGCGCGCGCGCGCGGGCAGGCCTTCCTGCGGTTTGACTATTCGGGTCATGGAGAGAGTTCGGGCCGGTTCGAGGACGGCTGCATCGGCGACTGGCATCACGATACGCTGGCCATGATCGACGCGCTGACCGATGGGCCGCTGATTGTCGTGGGGTCGTCGATGGGGGGCTGGCAGGCGCTGTTGCTGGCGCGCGCGCGGCCCGATCGGATCGCCGGGATGGTCACCATCGCCGCCGCGCCGGATTTCACCGAGGATGGCTATTGGGCCAGTTTTTCGCAGGCCGAGAAAGAGGCATTGGAGCGCGTGGGACATGTGGAACGGCCGTCCGATTACATGGAGCCCTATATCATCACCAGACGCATGATCGAGGATGGCCGCGCACATCTGGTCCTGCGCGCTCACCTGTCGCTGCCGTTTCCGGTGCGCTGTCTGCAAGGAACAGTCGATACGGCGGTCAGTACCGAGACGGCGTTGCGGTTGCTGGAACATGCGGACTGTCCGGATATGCGCCTGACGCTGGTCAAGGACGCGGATCACCGGTTCTCGGATGGCCCCTGTCTGGGGCTGATCGAAGCCGCGGTGGCCGAGTTGAGCCACCTGTGAGGTCATGAGCATGCGCCGCCCCGCCTCGATGTGGAGCCTTGAGGCATTGGGCCGGGTGCGCCTGTCGCGCCATTTCTACATGCGCGAGTTCCTGTATTCCGAGATCGGGAATTTCCACCAGATCCAGAACATCCCCGATGACCCCGATCTTGCGATCGAAACTGGTCGCGCGCTGTGCCGGACATTGCTTGATCCGCTGGAAGACACGTTCGGACGGGTCGCGCTGCGTTCGGGTTATCGCTCGCGCCGGCTCAATGCCTTTGGCAATCAGCACAAGCTGAACTGCGCGCGCAATGACAATCCGCTGGAATGCCATATCTGGGACCGGGCCTCGGGAGAGGATGCGGTGGCGGGGGCCTCGATCGTGATCCCGTGGTTTGCCGATCAATATGATCAGGGCCGCGACTGGCGTGATCTGGCGTGGTGGATGCATGATCATCTGGCCTATTCCGAGATCTGGTTTTTCCCGAAGCTTTGTGCGTTCAATCTGGTCTGGCGGCCCCGGCCCAAACGGCGCATCGACAGCTATATCGCGCCAAGGGGCACGCTTTTGAAAGCCGGGGCCGAGCCGGGCGAGTCTCTGGCTGTGCGTCAGGCGCGCTATGGCGATTTCCCGCGCTTTCAGAGCCACGGTCCGGGCTGAATGCTGCATTTGCACCTTGCCCGGAGAGCGCGTTTCCAGCATCACTTGCAAAACTGAGCGGCCTTGAACGGGAGAGGGCAGGCAGATGGCAGAAGCGGTGGTTCTGATCCCTGATCTGATGTGCGATGCCCGTATTTTCGAACATCAAATCAATGCCTTGTCTTCCGAATGCGCGGTGACGATTGCCGCCCCGGTTTCAGGAGAGCGCATCGAAGAGATGGCCTCGGCCATTCTGGACGGGGTGCCGCGCCGCTTTGCCCTGGCGGGCTTGGGCCTTGGGGCGACGGTGGCCCTGGAAGTGTTTCGACGTGCGCCTGAACGGGTGAGCCGCCTGGCTCTGATCAGCGTTGATCCCCAGGCCGAGATCCCGGCCAAGGCCGCCGAGCGTGAGCTTTTGATTGCCCGCGCCCGGGCGGGGCGTCTGGAGGAGGTGGCATTGCAGCTTTGGGGGCCTGACCCCGTGGCGCAGGGCCTGCAGCGCATGGAGATCCAGGGCTGCTTGCGCCGGATGGCGACCGAGCTGGGCCCGGATCTGTTCCTGCGCCAGGCCCGTGCCCTGCAGCGCAGGCGCGACTATCAGGGCGAGTTGCGGCGCATCAAGGTTCCGACAATGGTGATTGGAGGGCTCGAGGATCGTGCGATCCCCGCCAAACGCCAGCAGTTCATGGCCGATCTGATCCCACGCGCGACGTTGCGCCTGATTGAAGGGGCCGCGCGGTTTCCGGTTCTCGAGACCCCCGAAGCCATGACAGAAACCCTGGCGGATTGGCTGGCACTGCCCCTGGTTCTTGGCTGAGGCGGGACGTCAGCCCGGGGCTGTCCTGGGGCCCAGACCCAGTTCCCGACGCTCGCTCTGGCTCAGCACTTTGGGTGTGCGCACGGGCAGGCGCGTCTGTGGATCAAAGAACGGGGTATCGCGCCAGTCTCCGCTGATCAGGCCCGAGAGCGAGCGCACGGCGATCGGCCAGACCATGCGCATTGCATGCCGATGACCGCGTTTGCCGCCCGGTTTGGGGACAAAGGCTTTGACACGCACCGGACCTGCCTGTCGAGGGCTGTCGAGCCGTTCGACGCGCAGGCCGACCATGCTCAGACGTGGCGTGGCGACCGTGTTGAACATCGGTGTCTGACAGCATCCCGCATACCAGCGCAGCAGGCCGGTGGGGTAGAGGCGCAACAGCGCCAGATGCTCGGCCCCGGTGTCTATCGAGATATCCGAGGGGCTGACCTGCACTATATGAAGCCCCGAGGTTTCGGGGTCCGGTTGGCCAAGATAGACGTCCGCGGCGCGACAATCGGCACAAAAGCACTGAAGGTGAACGCCGCTCTGTGGTGACAAAGCGGCGACATGACCGGAAAACCGGCCGCAATTGCACGAGAACCGCGTGTCTTGCCCGGTTCCCGCCACGCTCATGCGGCGGCATTTTTATTCGCTGGTTTCTTGGTCTTCGACGTGGATTTGGCCGGCGCACCGCTATTGGCGTCGATGAAGGCCAGAACCAGGGGGCGGATGTTGTCGCGCCAGCTGCGGCCTGCGAAGATGCCGTAATGGCCCGCACCCGGTTCAAGGTGGCTGGCTTTTTTGGACGCCGGCAGGCCTGTACACAGATCAAGCGCGGCGACACATTGGCCCGGAGCCGAAATATCGTCATTCGCCCCTTCGACGGTTTTCACCGCAACCGAGGTGATCTTGCCGATATCGACCTTGTGGCCATCCACCACGAATTCGTTCTTGGCGATTTCACGGTTCTTGAACACCCGTTCGACCGTCGAGAGATAGAACTCTGCCGTCATGTCCATGACCGCCAGATACTCATCATAAAAGCGGTTATGGGCATCATGATCCGTGGCCTCGCCTTTGGAGGCCCGGGTGATCTGGTCCATGAAAGCCTGCGTGTGACGTTCGCCGTTCATCGACATGAACGAGGCCAGTTGCAGCAGGCCGGGATAGACCATGCGGCCCACGCCGGGATACTTGAAGCCGACGCGCTGGATCATGGTTTCTTCCAGCTGGCCCATGGTGACGCGACGGCCGAAATCGGTGACTTCGGTCGGGGTTGCGTCCGGGTCAATCGGGCCGCCGATCAGGGTCAGCGTAAGCGGTTGCGCGTCCGGGTCCTGCTCGGCCAGATAGGCGGTTGCGGCCAGTGTCAGAGGGGCAGGCTGGCAGACCGCGATCACATGGGTGTCTGGTCCCAGTTCGCGCATGAAATCGACCAGATAGAGCGTGTAATCCTCGACATCGAACTTACCTGCGCTGACCGGGATGTCGCGCGCGTTGTGCCAGTCGGTGATATAGACTTCGCAATCCACCAGCAGCGATTTCACGGTCGAGCGCAGAAGCGTCGCATAGTGACCCGACATCGGAGCCACCAGCAGCACCTTGCGTGGATTGGGGGTGCGGCCTGTCACATTGAAATGGATCAGATCGCCGAACGGGCGTTCAACCACGGTTTCGATATTGACCAGATGGTCGCGACCATCTTCGCAGGTAAAGGTGCGAATGCCCCAGTCCGGCTTGACCGTCATGCGCTTGAACGTACGCTCGGTCACGGCACCCCAGGCGGCCATCCATTGCAGGCCGGGATTGGGAAACATAGAAAAGACCGGATAGGACGCCATGGCTGTTGCGGTCGCGCCCAGCCACTGGTTAGTATTGCGGGCCGTTTCCATGAGATCATATGTCACCATGTAACGCATCGGGAACTCCTAAAAAGACGACCCTGATGAAAAGGTCGGACTATTCGTCGCTTTGCCTCCCAAGCCCTGCGACAGTATTCTGCACTGCAGAGAGAGTAGGG
Organism: Aestuariivita sp.; assembly: GCF_049276915.1. Lineage (NCBI taxonomy): Bacteria > Pseudomonadati > Pseudomonadota > Alphaproteobacteria > Rhodobacterales > Paracoccaceae > Aestuariivita > Aestuariivita sp. Next base: position 14,950 of record NZ_JBASXK010000011.1, read on the forward strand.
GGAATTCGTTAAGATGACAACTAGAGATGACACTGCAGGTGAGCTTTCAGGTGAACACTTTGAACAGCTGACCGAGAATCTGCAGAAGGTCGAGGCGCTCTCGAAACGATTGATAGAGGCCGTGTCCAAGAAGACTGGGCACAATACTGCGCTGGATGCCCCCGATCAGGAACTCTATGCCAAGGCGGCCACGGCCTATTGGACCGAGGCGATGCAGAACCCCGCCAAGATCATCGAGCACCAGATTGATTTCTGGTCAAAATCCGTGCTGCATTTCGTCGAAGCGCAGCAAGCTCTGGCAAAGGGCAAGCTGCAGGCCCCCGAAGATCCCGGCCCCTGCGATCGCCGCTTTTCCAACCCGCTTTGGGACACGCACCCCTATTTCAACTTCATCAAGCAGCAATACCTGATCAACGCGCGCGCCCTGGAAGATGCCGTCAGCGAGCTGGAAGAACTGGACGCAAAGGACCGGCTCAAGCTGACCTATTTCACCAAGCAGATCGTGGACATGATGTCGCCGACCAACTTCCTGGCAACGAATCCGGATGCTTTGGAACGGGCGGTTGCCACGGATGGCGAAAGCCTGGTGAAAGGGCTTGAGAACCTGATTTCGGACCTCGAGGCCAACAACGGGGAACTTGTGGTCAGGCTGGCCGATGAATCCGCCTTCGTGCTGGGTGAAAACATCGCCACCACACCGGGCAAGGTGATTTATCGCAACCGGATGATGGAACTGATCCAGTACGAGCCGGTCACCGAAAAGGTCTATGAAACGCCCATCGTGCTGTTTCCCCCTTGGATCAACAAATACTATATTCTGGACCTCAAGGCCGAGAACAGCCTGATCAAATGGGTGACCGAGCAGGGTTATACCCTGTTCGTGGTCAGCTGGATCAACCCGGATGCGACCTATGCCGATGTCGGCATGGAAGATTACATCAACGATGGCTTCCTGACGGCGATCCGCGAGGTCAAGGCGATCGCCGGGGTCAAACAGGTTAATGCGGTGGGCTATTGCATCGCGGGCACCACGCTGTCGATGACGCTGGCCTTGATGAAAAAGCGTGGTGATACCTCGGTGAAATCCGCCACGTTCTTCACGGCGCTCACCGATTTTTCCGATCAGGGAGAGTTCACACCCTTCCTGCAGGATGATTTCATCGACGGTATCGAAGCAGAGGTGGCCGAAAAGGGCTTCCTGCAATCCTACATCATGGCGCGCACCTTCTCGTATCTGCGCTCGAACGATCTGATTTATACGCCCGCCATCCGCAGCTATATGATGGGCGAGACGCCCCCCGCCTTTGACCTGCTGTTCTGGAACGGGGACGGGGCGAACCTGCCGGCCAAGATGGCGATGGATTATCTGCGCGGGCTGTGTCAGCGCAACGAGTTCGCCGATGGCGGGATCTTGATGATGGGAGAGACCTTGCATGTCAGCGATGTGGATGTGCCGGTCTATGCCATCACCTGCGAAACCGATCACATCGCGGCCTGGAAGGATTGTTATCGCGGCGTCCAGCAGATGGGGTCGAAGAACAAGACCTTTGTGGTCAGTGAATCCGGCCATATCGCCGGGATCGTGAACCCGCCCAGCAAGAACAAGTACGGCCATTACATCAACGACGATCTCGGCCTGTCCTCGCATGAGTGGATGGAGGGCGCCGAGTACCACAAGGGCTCGTGGTGGCCACGCTGGTCCGAATGGCTCAAGCGGCGCTCGGGCAAGAAGATTGGCGCGCGGGATGTGGGTGATTCGACGCATCCGGTGCTGGCGGACGCGCCCGGCACCTATGTCGCGATCAAGGCAAGAGGCTGATTTTAAACGCTTTTACTCAATATGCTGCGATGCAGCAAGAAAATCCTTGAAATGCTGCGTCGCAGAATGCATATTGTTTGCAGCTGCAGAGCGCGGGACTGGCCCGCCGGGCACGAACAAAGGATTTGACCAATGGCCAAGACGCAAGATTTCACCACCGTCATGAAAGACATGATGGGCGCATTCCCCGTCGACACCGGCGCGATGGAAGACGCATTCAAGACCACGGCAACCCTGAACGAGAAACTTTCGAGCGTTGCTCTGGAAGCTGCCGAGAAATCCGCAGAGATCTCGAGCAAGTGGACAAAAGACACCATCGCCAAGCTGGGCGATATGGCGAAAGCCAAGGCAGAGCCTGCCGACTATGCAAAAGCGATGACCGATTTCGCATCGGCCACGGCAGAAGTTGCAGCCGAGAACATGGCCGCTTTCGCCGAGATCGCCAAAAAAGTCCAAATGGACACGGTTGAGCTGATGATGGCGGCTGGCAAGGACATGTCCGAAGACGCCGCATCTGCGATGAAAAAAGCCACCACCGAGGTGACTGCAGCGGCCAAGAAAGCCACTGCGAAGTAAATTCGGACGCAGATTTACACCCCTCTCCTCCCAATTGGGTGTGAATGCGAGAAGGACAGGTCTTTGGACCTGTCCTTTTTTTGTGCCCGGATGGCGTGCGGGGCCTTGCACGTGGCTGCAATCTGCGAGGGGTTTCACCCCTCGCGCTCCCCGGGTATTTCAGACCAGAAAGAAGCAGGACCTGCCGTCGGGCGCTGATGGAGGCCGCGCTGGTTTTCTGGCAACTCTTTCCTTTTGTATAATGCTGCCCTAGGCTTGCTGCACTGCATCATGTCCGGGGAGGGTAAGACATGGCCGAAGAAGAAAAACCCCTGCTGATCAAACGCTATGCCAGCCGGCGGCTCTATAATACCGAGACCAGCGATTACGTCACACTTGAAGATATTGCGGGGTTTATCCGGGAAGGCCGTGAGGTGCAGATCGTTGATCTGAAATCCGGAGATGACCTGACGCGCCAGTACCTGCTGCAGATTATTGCCGAACATGAAAGCCGGGGCGAGAACGTGCTGCCGGTGAATGTGCTCAATGATCTGGTGCGCAGCTACATGATCCCCGGCGGGGGGGTCATGCCGCAATTCCTGCAGGGCTCCTTCGACATGCTGCGCGAAAGCCAGAGCAAGATGGTGGAAAACATGAATGCCATGAACCCGATTGCGAAAATGCCCGGGTTCGAGGCCATCAAGGCCCAGCAGGAAGCCTTTATCAAGGCGATGACGCTTGGACTGAATGCCCAGTGGGGGGCATCGGCACCCGAGCCCGAGCCTGAGCCCGAAGCGGACAAGGGCGAGGATCTGGAAGCGATCAAGAAGCAGCTTGCCGATCTGCAGAACAAGCTGTCCAAGCTGCGTTAAACCTGGTGCAGGGGCGTGCGCAGCGCGTCCTTCATCAGCCATTCGAAGTAGGTCTTGCGCAGCTGGCGTGCGCAAGGGCCGGGCGCACCGTTCGAGAAATGCCGCTCATCCACGCGGGTGACGGGGATCACGCCCCCTCCGGAAGAGGAGAGAAAGACCTCATCCGCGCGCCAGAATTCCTCAAGGGGCAGGGGGCGCGTCTCGACCGTCAGACCCATCTCCCGGGCCATCTCCAACACGGTCTGGCGTGTGATACCGTGCAGCACCCCATGTTGCGAAGTCACCAGCCGGTCGCCAAACAGGGCAAAGACGTTAAAGCCCGGCCCCTCGGTCACATTGTCCTGATGATCCAGCAGCAGGGTGGTTTCAAAGCCCTTGTCCTTGGCTTCGAACAGGCCGGATGTGAAATCGCCCCAGTGATAGTTCTTGACCCGTGGGTTGACGCTGTCCTGGGGGATGCGGCGCACGGATTTGGCGATCCAGACCGAGGTGCCGGCCTCTGCGATCTCTGGTTTGACGATATGCACATATGGCACGCACCAGGCATAGAAATGGTTCTGACAATCGCGCGGATCGCGGCTGCCGGGAACCGGGTTTCGCCCGCGTGCCGCCACCATCGCCACATAGGCCGAGTGCAGGCCCGAGGCACCAACCATCCGGTGCAGCGCGGCTTGGATCTGATCCGGGCCCATCGCGATATCCATGCGAAGGGCGCTGAGCGAGGCGGTAAAGCGCTGCAGGTAATCGGGCAGACGAAAGAACGCGCCTTGCCAGACGGGCACCACGTCATAGGCCATATCGCTATGGGTCACGCCCCAGTCGGTGACGTTGATCCTGGCCTCGCTGATCGGCAGGATGGTCCCGTCGATCCAGGCCGCTCCGTTTGATAGATCATCCATGATCCAGTTTTGCGCGCTCGGTTCCATGCGCGCAAGATGTCAGGTGCCGTAGGCGCGCTCGGATGTGGTGACCTGGTCCATGGCCTGCAGCAGGATGTCAGCGACCGTATCCAGCTCCTCGCGGGTCAGTCGCACGGGCAAACGCACATCGCAGGCCCGCATCAGCATCGCCCGCGTCAACGGCAATTCGGGGATCTCGCCAAGAAACTGCCAGTTCCAGAAGGCGCGCGCATTATCCGCGCTCAGGCCAAAGACCTGCACCGAGACACCAAGTTCCTTGGCAGTGGCTGCAAAGGCGCGGGTTGTGGCCTCGTCCAGGCCCACCAGGTTGAACTGAATGGAATCGGGCGCGCGCTGTTCGGGAGCCAGCGGGGCAGGCACGCGGATAAAGGGCGAGGTTTCAAGCCGTGCCGCCACATGGTCGTGATTGGCCCGCCCGTCGCGCACCCGGCGCGCCAGCTCGGGCAGTTGCGGGCGAATGACGACGGCCGACAGGTTGGACATCCGCAGATTGTACAGCGGCAGCCGATTCTGCCAGCGCCCGAAGGCATCCTGCAACACCGGGTGTTTCTTCCAGTTGTGCTCATAGGCACCGGACATGATGATGGCACGCGCCACAAGATCAGCATCATCGGTGATCAGGATCCCGCCCTCACCGGCATTGATCATCTTGTAGGACTGGAACGAAAAGCAACCCACCCGGCCGATTGTGCCGATGTTGCGCCCGGCCCATGTCGTGCCCAGCGAATGCGCCGCATCTTCGATCACGGGTATGTCGCGGGCCTCACACAGCTGCATGATCGCATCCATATCGCTGGTATGGCCGCGCATATGGCTGATGATCACGGCCTGGACACTGTCCAGCTTGGCTGCGAAATCGGCGAGGTCGACGCGGTAGTCCTCACCCACTTCACACAGCACCGGAACACAATCGGCATGGATGACCGAGGAGGGAACCGCCGCAAAGGTAAAGCCCGGGATCAGCACCCGAGCATCGCGCGGCAGACCCAGGGCCTTGAGCGACAAAAACAGCGCAGCCGAACAGGACGAGACCGCCAGCGCGTATTTCGCACCGATCATCTCGGCGAATTCGGCCTCCAGCAGCGACACAGGCGCATGCTCGGGCGCGGTATAGCGAAACAGATCTCCCGATTGCAAAAGCGCGTCGATGGCGTCGCGGGCGGCAACTGGGATGGGTTCGGCTTGGTGAACGTCGGGTGCGCGCTTCATATTTCATTTTCCTTAATTAAGGTTTTCAGAAATATAAAACACCTGAGCGCGCCATGCCAGCCTTGTGTTGCAGCAAGGGCAGAATTTCACAAAACTGTCGCTTTGGCCCTTATGCGCCCAGACGGTCGCGCATCGCATACCAGGTCATCGCCAGCACCAGCAGGGGCGAGCGCAGGCGCGCGCCTCCGGGAAAGGGCATGGACGGGATGCGCGCCATGATGTCAAAGCCCTCGGCCTGTCCCTGAATGGCGCGCGCCATCAGCATGCCGGCATGGGTGGCGGTGCCGACGCCGTGCCCGGAATAGCCCGAGGCCGTCAGGATGTTGGGGGCCACCCGCGCCAGATATGGCAGGCGTTTCATGGTAATCGCCAGCGTGCCACCCCAGGCATAATCGATCCGCACATTCTTCAGATGCGGAAAAATCTGGGTCATCGGTTTGCGCACCAGGGCGGCAATATCTGACGGAAAGCGATAGCCATAGGTCTCACCTCCGCCAAACAGCAACCGCTTGTCGCGGCTCAGGCGGAAATAGTTCACCACGAACTTGCTGTCGGCAACGGCCACATCGCGCGCCAGGACCCGCGCAGCCTCATCGCCCAGTGGTTCCGTGGCGGCGATGAAATTGTTGATCGGCATCACCCGCGCGGCGACCTTGCGGTTCAGCCCGCCAAGATAGCCGTTGCAGGCCAGGACCACGTGATCTGCCGTGACGCTGCCGCCATCGCTGCGCAGCACGACCGGTTTTGCTTCGCGGATGTCGAGTACTTCGGTATTCTCGAAAATCTGCCCGCCTGCCGCTTCCACTGCACCTGCCAGGCCCAGTGCAAAGTTCAGCGGGTGCAGATGCGCAGCCCCCATATCCAGAATGCCGCCGTGATAGGCCGGAGACGGGCAGAGCGCGCCAAAGGCGTCCCTGTCCAGCACCTCGATCTGATCATAGCCGTATTCGGCCCGCATATGCGCGGCATGGTCATGCAACTCGCGCATCTCGCCAGCAGTAAAGCCGCAGGCGGCGACACCGGGTTTGAGATCGCAGTCAATACCGTGGCGCGCGATCAGATCCCTGACCAGATCCTTGGCCTCTTCTCCCAGATCCCAGAGCTTGCCTGCATCCGCCCGCCCCACCAGCGCCTCCAGCGCTTCCTGGTGAACCCGCTGGCCCGACCCAAGCTGACCGCCGTTGCGCCCGGATGCACCAAAGCCCGCGCGATGGGCCTCCAGAACAACCACGCGCAACCCGGCCTCGGCCAGATGCAGCGCAGCGGACAGGCCGGTATAGCCCGCACCGACCACGCAGACATCCGCCTTGACCTCACCGCGCAAAGGCGCGCGCGGCCTCGTTGGATTTGCGGTCGCGGCATACCAGCTTGCCGGATATTCTCCGCGCTGGTCATTGGCATAAAGAAGGTTCAAAGCAGTCCCCCTGCTTCTTTCTGGTCAAAAATACCCGAATGCAACGCGACCCAAAGGGTCAGACATTCAGCAGCAGGTGCTCACGTTCCCACGGAGAGATCACTTGCAGGAATTCCTCATACTCGGTGCGTTTGACGATGGAATAGACCCGGGCGAATTCCTCGCCCAGGACCGCATGCAGATCCGGGGCTTCGTCGAACAGGTCAAGCGCATCGCCCATCACGCGCGGCAGGTCGCCTTCGCTGTCCTCATAGGCATCGCCCTTGAAGCTCTTGTCGGGGCGTTCTTCCTGGATCAGACCCAGGTAACCGCAGGCAAGGCTCGCGGCGATCCCCAGATAGGGGTTGCAATCCATACCCGCGATCCGGTTTTCGACCCGGCGCGAGGCAGGGCTGGAGAGCGGCACGCGAATGCCTGTCGTGCGGTTGTCGCGGCCCCATTCCAGATTGATCGGAGCGGCATGATCGCGCACGAAACGGCGATAGCTGTTCACATAGGGCGCCAGCACGGCCACGGCCGCGGGCAGGTATTTCTGCAAGCCACCGATAAAGTAGAAGAACGCGTCCGTCTCGCCGCCCTGGGGACCGGAAAAGATGTTCTTGCCGGTTTCCTTGTCCAGCACCGAATGGTGGATATGCATGGCCGAACCCGGCTCATCCGCAATGGGTTTGGCCATGAAGGTGGCAAAGCAATCATGGCGCAGGGCGGCTTCACGGATCAGGCGTTTGAAGTAGAACACTTCATCCGCCAGCTTGACCGGATCCCCGTGCAGCAGGTTGATCTCAAGTTGACCGGCCCCGCCCTCCTGGGTGATGCCGTCGATCTCGAAACCCTGCGCTTCGGCGAAATCATAGATGTCGTCGATCACAGGTCCGAATTCATCGACGGCAGTCATCGAATAGGCCTGACGCGCCGCTGCCGGACGTCCCGAGCGGCCCATCATCGGTTCGATCTCCTTGGCCGGATCCAGATTGCGCGCGACAAGAAAGAATTCCATCTCCGGTGCCACGACGGGCGTCCAGCCCTTTGCTTCATAAAGCGAGACCACGCGCTTGAGCACGTTGCGCGGTGCGAATTCGATGGGATCCCCGCCACGGTCAAAGGCGTCATGGATCACCTGAAGTGTCCAGTCGCCCGTCCAGGGGGCCGCACTGGCGGTGCTCATGTCGGGCTTCAGGATCATATCACGTTCGATGAACCCTTCATCTCCGGCTGCTTCACCCCAGTCACCGGTGATCGTCTGGTAAAAGATCGAATCCGGCAGGTGAAAGTAGTCCTGCCGCGCGAATTTGCTGGCCGGCACGGCCTTGCCGCGCGCAATGCCGGGCAGGTCCGAGATGATGCATTCCACCTCATCCAGGCGGCGCCCTTCCAGGAAAGCCTGGGCGGCTTCGGGCAGGTTCTTGATCCAGTCTTCGGCCATTACGCCCTCGCTTGTTTGAAAAACGCCGCAACATGGGCGGCCATTTCTGCGTTGTTGGTTGGTCCGTTCAGATTGGCGGCCGCCGCCTCAAGCTGGTGGTCTGGCACCACACCCTTGCCGCGCCCCTTGATCAGCCCGTCGACAAATTCGGCGTTGAATTCCGGATGAGGCTGAACTGTCCAGATATGATCGCCATAGCCTAGGAAGGCGTTCTCGCAAAACGCGTTTGATCCCAGAACCCGCGCCTCTGGGGGCCGTTCGATCACCTGATCCTGATGCCAGGCGTTCAGCGTTACGGACCGCTCGTCCAGAGTGTAATCGGTGCGCCCCACGGACCATCCTTGCGGGAATTTCACCACCTTGCCGCCAAGTGCCTGTGCAATGATCTGATGGCCAAAGCAGATGCCCACCATGGGGCGTTTGCTGGCATGAATGTCCCGGATCAGCTCTTCCAGAGGCGGGATCCAGGGCAAATCCTCATAGGTCCCGTGCTTGGACCCGGTGATCAGCCACCCGTCCGCATCCTCGGGCCCGTCCGGAAATTCCATGTCCACAACATTCCAGGTGGCAAAGTCAAAGCCGTTTCCGGCCAGCATGCGCTGGAAGATATCCGAGTAATCGCCCAGTCGCGCCATCAACTCTTCGGGCGCGTGACCGGTCTGCAGTATCCCGATTCTCATAGGTCACCAATAATTTGATCAAATTACAGATAAGCGTAACAGGCCATTCGGGCAAGAGGGTCAGACGGCTTCCAGATAGGTTTGCCAATGGATCTCAGGGGGAATGCTCTCGAATCGGGCCATTTCCTGCCGTTTGGTCTGACACATGTTGTCGATCAACTGCGCCGGCAGGATGCGCGCGATCAGCGGATCCGCCTCAAAGAGTTTGATCGCCTCGCTCAAGGTGGCGGCCAGGTGCGGCAGGCCTTCGGTCTCATAGGCATTGCCGGTGATGGGCGGGCTGGGCGTCATCTGCGCTTCGATCCCTTCCAGAGCCGCACCGGCGATGATGGCGAGCATCAGATAGGGATTGACGTCACCACCCGAGGTCCGGTGTTCAAAGCGCCGCGCGACTGGCGCGCCGCCCGGCACGCGGATCGCTGCGGTGCGGTTCTCATAGGCCCATGCGGCACTGGTGGGTGCATGGGCACCCGGCACCAGACGGGTGAAGGAGTTCAGATGGGGCGCAAAGATCAGCGTGCTTGCCGGCATCGCCGCAAGGCAGCCTCCGATCGCATGGCGCAGCGTGTCGGTGCCGTCCGGCCCGCCATCGTTGAACACGTTGTTGCCGTCCCCATCCACAACCGAGACATGCACGTGAAACCCGTTGCCCGCATCATCGTCGAAGGGTTTGGCCATGAATGTGGCCGCCAACCCGTGCTTGCGCGCGATGCCCTTGACAAGCGTTTTGAAAAGCCAGGCGTCATCGGCGGCTCGCATCAGCGGCTGATGGATGAGGTCGATCTCGAACTGGCCGATCCCGGATTCCGAGATGGCGGCCTGTGCGGGAATGCCCATCGCCTCGGCCCCGGCATAAAGATCGGTAAAGAACGCATCGAACGCATCGATGTGGCGCACCGACAGGATCGCTTCGCCCGCCAGGGCCCGCCCGTTCAGAGGGTGAGGCGGATGGGCCAGCGCAGTGCCGCGGTCATCCACCAGCGTGAATTCAAGCTCGGTCCCGGCCATCACTTGCCAGCCCTTGGCCTCGTAGCGTGCATTGACGGCGGCCAGCGCATGGCGTGGATCGCCCGCGAAGGGTGTGCCGTTCTCATGCTGCATCCACATCGGCACCAGCGCGCTGGCCGAAGCCAGCCACGGCATGGGCACCGCACCCCGATCGGTGGGTAGCAACACCCCATCCGCATCGCCGGTTTCAAAGACCAGCGGGCTGCCTTCGATATCGGCCCCCCAAAGATCGACGTTCAGGCTGGACAGCGGCATGCGCACAGAGCCGCTCTCCAGCTTTGCTCCATAGCTGCCGGGCAGGCGTTTGCCGCGCATCTGGCCGTTCAGATCGCAGGCACCCACACGAATTGTCGGGAATTGATACAGGTCCATCGGGGTTACTCACACTTGTTTGGACAAGCGATAGCGCGGGGCATATCGCGCTGTCCATTGTCTGTCTTTACCGGATCAGGTTGGGGCGGATGCGCAGCTTTGCTTTTTCGTTCTGTGGCAGGTGACTGTTCAAACGGCGGTTGATCGCTCCGAAAATGGCGACGATCACAAGCGTGAAGATGATGAAATACATCGCCAGGATCGGGTAGGGCACAAACGGGTTGAACGTCTTATCTGCGAAATAGTTGGCGTAATACAGCGCATCGCCCCGCTGCTGCCAGGCGGGGAAGCTTGAGAAAAACACAAGCGCCGTGGCGTGAAACAGAAAGATCGCCTCATTGGTGTATGCAGGCCAGGCCAGACGCAGCATGGTCGGCCAGACGATGCGCCGAAATCTTGGCCAGCCGGACATGCCATAGGCATCCGCAGCCTCGACATCGCCCTTGGGGATCGAGCGCAGCGCGCCATAGAATATCTCGGCCGAATAGGCGGAGGTATTGAGAAACAGCACGATCAGCGCCCCCAGCCAGGCCGCCGTGAAGGGGTCAAAGAACGCGTAGGACCCCTTGAGGCTGAGGAAGAGGAAATAGGCAAAGAAGAACTGGATGAACAGCGGCGAGCCGCGAAACAGAAAGATGAACCATTCGGCAGGTTTGCGGATCAGCCGGTTCGCGGACATCTTGCCCAGGGCCAGGGCGGTCGCGAAGAAGAACCCCAAACCCAGGGCCACAACGCCGAAATAGATGTTCCAGATCATGCCCGAACCGATCAGCACGAAATGCTCGCACAGGGTGAAATCGGTGCGCGGCAACAGGCGCTCACCATAGCCCAGGCTGCGCAGCCCATAGTCCTGGATCGTCTGCCAGCACGACATCAGCTTGGCCCTTCCACATGGCAGGGCGTACCGGCAAGCCGGTGCGCGGCGCGCATGTTGCCAGGGTTGGACATGGCCCCGCTCATGCGGTGGCCCTGCGCTGTGCTTCGCCGCCGGTGGTGGCCTGACCGTGGGTCAGACGTTGCATCAACCGCTCCAGCCAGATCTCCGAGACACGGGTCAGCAGCAGGTAAAACACCAGCAACCCAAGAAAATACCACATCCGCCAGTCGCCATGGGGATAATCCGAGAACCGCGCGGTCTTGGTGCTGCCCAGTTCGCGCGCCCAATAGACAATGTCTTCGATCCCCAGCAGGAACAACAGCGGCGTCGCCTTGATCAGCACCAGCCAGAGGTTCGACAATCCGGGCAAGGCATAGACCCACATCTGCGGCACCAGAATCCGCCAGAAGGTCTGACGGTGGTTCATGCCATAGGCCTCTGCCGTTTCCAACTGCGCGCGCGGCACAGCCTGCATGCCGCCATAGAGAACATTGGCCGCAAAGGCGCCAAACACGATTGCAAAGGTAATCACCGCAAGGAAAAAGCCATAGCTCTCATGCACCCATTCCGGGGATGAGCCCAAAGGCAGCTTGGCCTGCTGACAGACCAGGAAATCGCTGCCCTGCCGGATCGGATCGGTCCAATCGGGGCACAGAACCCGGTGGCGCACATATTCGAACATCTGATCCAGTGCGATCACGAAAAACAGGAAGAACGCGATATCGGGCACACCGCGCACGACGGCGATATAGATCTTGCCGAACCACGACAGCGGCGCAAATCGCGACCGCGCCGCCATGGCACCTGCAAACCCGAAGGCCAGCGCGACGGGCGCGGTGATCGCCAGCAGCAACAACACCTTCACAAAGGAGATGTAGAACTGCATATGCACCCCATTCGTGAGGTAACACGAAAACCAGCGCAACGTATCAAGCGCGGATGGGTCTGTGCAAAAAGAAAACATTATGCCCCAGTGCGGGGGCCGTCACCCGGCCCCCGCGATGTGACGGGGCAGAGCCCCGCCGGTTCTATCAGTAGGTGACGGTGCCTTCACCGAACCACTTGATCAAAAGCGCGTTCAGCGTGCCGTCCGCCTTCATGTCGGTGATGGCTGCATTGAACTTGTCGCGCAGCTCACCATCGCTCTCGCGCAGGCCCATGCCGACACCGCCACCCAGAGGCACTTCGGGGCCGATAAAGACAAGTGCTCCACCGGATTCCTCGACCAGCGGCGCAAGATAGTCACGGTCGGCAAAGACCGCATCCGCTTCACCGTTGCGCACGGCAGCCACGGTTTCTTCGGGGGTTGCGAATTCAACCAGCGTGGCACCGCTCTCGGCGATATGGCCGGCCTGGATGGTGGCGGTCTGAGCGGCGATAATGCCGGTTTCCCAATCCGCGCCATCCGCGGCACCCACGTATGCAGATGCGGTGGGTGGGAAGTAATCCTGAGTGAAATCAATCACCTCATCGCGCTCAGCCGTGATCGACATGCCGGCCATGATGGTGTCATAGTTGGCCGAAACAAGGTTGGGGATGATGGAATCCCAGTCGTTCTTGACCCATTCACAGGTCAGCTCGGCGCGCGCGCACAGCTCATTGCCCAGCTCGATCTCGAAGCCGTCCAGATTGCCGGCGTCGTTGATGAAGTTATATGGCGCATAGGCACCTTCCGTGCCCATACGGATGGTTTTTCCGTGGCCATCGGCAAAGGCAAGCCCCGCCGTCAGTGCAAGGGCAGCTGTGCCCAGTATCAGTTTTTTCATGATGAAACTCCCGGTTTGGATTTTTGGTTACGCTGCGCGTGTGGCTGACAGAAAGCCGCGCAATCGTTCTGATTTGGGCGCACCGAACAGCTGTTCGGGAGCCCCTTCCTCTTCCACCAGCCCCTGATGAAGAAAGACCACATGGTCACTCACATCGGCAGCCAGCTTCATGTCATGGGTCACGATCAGCATCGTGCGCCCTTCATTTGCCAGATCCTTGATGACCCGGACAACCTCCTGTTCCAGTTCCGGATCCAGCGCGCTGGTCGGCTCGTCAAACAACAGCGCCTCCGGCTCCATGCACAGCGCCCGCGCAATCGCCGCACGCTGCTGCTGTCCGCCCGACAGTTGGGCAGGATAGGCATCGCATTTGTCTCCGATCCCGACCTTGTCGAGATATCTGCGCGCAGCTGCATCCACTTCGCCCCGCTCGCGGCCCAGCACCGTGCAGGGCGCTTCCATGACGTTCTGCAGGATCGTCATATGGGCCCACAGGTTGAATTGCTGAAACACCATGCTCAGGTTGGTGCGAATGCGCGTGACCTGCTTGTTATCTGCCGGATGACGCCCCAGACCGCTGCCTTTCCATTGCACCGGCTCGCCCTTGAACAGGATGTCGCCCTGCTGGCTGTCCTCCAGCAGGTTGGCGCAGCGCAGCAATGTTGATTTCCCGGAGCCTGACGATCCGATCAGCGACACCACATCTCCGCGATGGGCCGTAACAGAAACACCCTTCAGAACCTCCAACGCACCATAGGCTTTGTGCAGGTTCTTGATTTCGATCACAGCAGACCTGGCAGCAGGAGAGTCAGTCAAGAAAAGCTCGCGGTTGGTTCATCGATCCGACGTAATAGGAATGAAAACCAGTTCCATTGCAACGCTGAATTCGCTCAAAACAGCTTGAAACATGATGCTTTGACCAAAGGTCAAGTCGGATTTGCGCACTTATGAGGCAGGTGGCGGAGGTGTCGCAACAGCCAGATAGTCCCCGGCCGGGATCCGTACGAGACCCCTGAGATGCAGCAGCGCGCGATCGTGATTCGACAACGCTCGGATCGCCTGCTCAACCGCCAGCGCCATCTCGTGCCCGTCCCGTCCGGCGGCCGTGATATAGGGCAGGCCCGGCGTTGGCTCGGTGCGCGCGATTTCGCGCAACGCATCCGTGACAGGATCATGTTCCAGCATCAAGGCCCAGGTCAGCGCGTCGATCCCGGCCAGATCGGCCCGCCCTTCGGCCACCGCATGGGCCGAGGCGACATGCGCGCCGGTCTGCAGCAGATCTCCCATCTGCACGGCACGCGCGCGCAGATGCACCATCGGTGCCGCCCATCCCGATTGCGAGACAGGCTCGTTATAGGCAAAGCGCGCACCCGCAAAGGCGACCTCGCTCTCGCGCGGATCATCGCGGCGCGCGATCAGCACCGAGTTATAGTACCCAGGGCCACAGCCGCTCACCCCGTAATCCGGTGTGCCCACCAGCGCCACCTTGCCATGCAGGGCCGTGCGATAGGGCATGCCACATGTCTGTGAGAACACCAGATCCGGACTTTGCCAGATCTCCCAGAAATCCATGTCCCGGGTCAGCTTCTCGGGGCCGTGCCCCAGGGCGTCGCGGATCAACGCCCAGAACCGATCGTTGGCATCTTGCAGCGGGGCAAGATCATACATGCCCAGAGATGCGATCATGCGCGTTGCGCCCGCTGCCGTGCCAGGGCGCTGTCGCGGTCATTCACGCCCAGCAGCTTGGCCGACAACCGCAATATGGCGTCTTCCGCATCATCGCGCGCGCCATCGGCCAGCGCCACGGTCCACAGGGCCTCGACCACGCCAAGGCGCTCTTCATAGGGCACCACATCCTTGATCGCGCGGGTGAAGCGCACCGTGTCGGGGGCCTCGCTCTCCAGCGTTTCGGCATCGCGCAACAGCGCCTCCGCCTCGGCTGTGCCAAGCCCATAGCGCCCGGCGACAACCGTGCGGATCTGCGCGACCTCCGCCGAGGCATATTCGCCATCGGATCGCGCAATGCGCACCAGCAAGGCCGTCAAGGCAAGACGCGCGTCTGCGTCAGGCAGCGGCTCGGAGGACGGGGCGGTCAGTCGCCGCAGGAAATCACCAAACATGTTTTCGCATATAGGCCGCGCGGCCTCCAACGCCAAGCCCTGCTTCTTTCTGGTTGAAAATACCCGGGGGGCAAGGGGGCAGCGCCCCCAGAAACGGCCGCCCTAAAGCGCCCCGAGCGCCCGTTGACGCGCCTCGGCGCTTTCGTCCGGATCCAGACCCAAAGCCTCGCGCAGAGCCTCGACGATCTCCACCTCGCAGGCATCTTCCGACCCATCCGCCAGCACCACCTGCCACAGGTCGCACAGCGCCTGCATACGCTCGTCATGGCTCAGCTCGTTGCGGATCAACTCGGCAAACTTGCCCGAATCAGGTGCCGCCTTCTGCAGCTTTTCGCAGGTGGCGCGCATCTTGGCGGCCTGGATGGGTTTCAGTCCGAAATGCTGTGCCAAGATACGGTCGATCAGACTGATTTCCGAGACCGTATAGACCTTGTCTGACTTTGCCACCCGCACCAGCAGCGCCCCAAGAGCCAGTTTCGCGTCCGGAGCAGGCAGAGGCTCGGCATGTGTGTCACGGAATCCGCTCAGAATGCGGCCCAGCAAACTCATCGGTCATCCCCTTTTGCGGCAGTATTCAGGCGAGTTTATCAAAAACGCGCCGAGTCGACACCGGTGTCCCGGCAAATCTTGCAGGGCGAGGGATCGCGGTCACACCAACCGGCTGACATCCCGAGCAGCGCGGATGAAATCCGCAAAAAGCGGATGGGGCTCAAACGGTTTCGACTTCAGTTCGGGATGGAACTGCACTCCGATGAACCAGGGATGATCGGGCCACTCGACGATTTCGGGCAAGCGCCCGTCCGGTGACATCCCCGAAAAGCGCAGACCTGCGGCTTCCAGCTTGTCGCGATACTTGATGTCGACCTCATAGCGATGGCGGTGACGCTCGTCGATCGCGGTCGTGCCATAGATTTCGGCCACTTTCGAGCCCGGGCTCAGCACCGCGTCATAGGCTCCAAGACGCATGGTCCCGCCCTTGTCGTCATCGACCTTGCGCGAGACCTTGTAGTTGCCCTGCACCCATTCCTTGAGATGATAGACCACCGGGGTGAACCGCTTCTTGCCGGCCTCGTGGTCGAACTCTTCCGACCCCGCATCCGACAGATTCGCGGTGTTGCGCGCCGCTTCGATCACGGCCATCTGCATGCCCAGACAGATGCCCAGATAGGGCACCTTGCGCTCGCGCGCGAATTGCGCGGCCTTGATCTTGCCTTCGGTTCCGCGCTCGCCAAAGCCACCGGGAACCAGGATAGCATGAAAGCCTTCCAGATGCGGGGCAGGGTCTTCGCGTTCAAAGATTTCCGCATCTACCCAATCCACCTTGACGCGCACGCGATTGGCCATGCCGCCATGAGTCAGCGCCTCGGCGATGGATTTATAGGCATCCTCCAACTGGGTGTATTTGCCCACGATCGCCACCTTCACCTCGCCTTCGGCATTGTGAATACGGTCGCTCACGTCTTCCCATTTGCTCAGATCCGGTTTGGGCGCAGGGCTGATCTGGAACGCATCCAGAACCGCCTGGTCCAGCCCTTCGCGATGATAGGCCAGTGGTGCGTCATAGATCGTGCTCAGATCCTGCGCGGCGATCACGCTGTCGGGGCGCACGTTGCAGAACAGGGCAAGTTTTTCGCGTTCCTTGGCAGGGATCGGCCCTTCCGAGCGACACACAAGAATATCCGGCGCGATCCCGATCGAGCGCAATTCCTTGACCGAATGCTGCGTCGGCTTGGTCTTCAACTCGCCACTGGCCGCAATGAAGGGCAGCAGCGTCAGATGCATGAACAGACATTGCCCGCGCGGCTTGTCCTGGCTGAACTGGCGGATCGCTTCAAAGAAGGGCAGGCCTTCGATATCGCCTACCGTGCCGCCGATCTCGCAGAGCATGAAATCCACCTCATCCTCGCCAATCGAGATGAAGTCCTTGATTTCATTGGTGACATGCGGGATCACCTGAATGGTCTTGCCCAGGTAATCGCCCCGGCGTTCCTTTTCCAGCACGTTGGAATAGATCCGCCCCGATGAGACCGAATCCGTCTTTCGCGCCGCCACCCCGGTGAAGCGTTCGTAATGTCCCAGATCCAGATCGGTCTCGGCCCCGTCGTCGGTGACAAAGACTTCGCCATGCTCGAAGGGGCTCATCGTTCCGGGATCGACGTTCAGATAGGGATCAAGCTTGCGTAACCGCACCGAAAATCCGCGCGCCTGCAGCAACGCTCCCAATGCAGCCGAAGCCAGACCTTTGCCGAGCGAAGACACCACGCCGCCGGTGATAAAAACAAAGCGTGCCATAGACTTGGATGTCTCCCGTGTGTTCCTGGGTACGTGCCGCTGGCAGATACCCCAATAATCCATGCGATTCGGCGGTGAAAAACCGCAACATCACGGGACTTACGGAATAAGAGATTTCCGGTCCCATTGCAACCCTGCCCGCAACATGCTGTTGCGCGGCGATACACTACGTCAAAACCTTGTGGGTCAGTCCGCGCTGGGGACCAACGGGGCATTGTCCCCTTCGGCCGGTGGCAACAAGCCACCAGTCAGGCCGGGTACGGTTGGGCTGGGCACGCTCTCGCTTGGCGCGGGCGCTGTCACGCCCAGACGATCGATCACCGAAGTGCCGGACGCGTTCTGTGCGGCAAAGATGGTCAGCGTCATCGAGGTACAGATAAAGGCGATGGCCAGGATCCATGTCACCTTGCCAAGGGCCGTGGCCGAAGACCGGCCCGCCGTGGCACCGCCACCGCCGCCGCCCATGCCAAGGCCACCCCCTTCAGAGCGCTGCATCAGAACGACAGCGATCAGCCCCAGGGCCAGAAGAAGGTGGATGATGAGAACGACGTTTTCCATATGGACCTGCAGTGCCTTTCGTGACGGGCGCTATGTAGGCACAAATGCCGACAGGGGCAAGGCGTGACTTTGGCTCTGGACTTGGCCGATCTGTCGCGCCAACCTTGCATATGCCTCATGACCATCACGATCACAATCACCCGCATTCCCATCTTCCGCCCGAGCCGGCCTTGCGAGTCAAGGCTCTCGAGACGATCCTGACCCGCAAGGGGCTGATCGATCCGGCCGCTCTGGATGAGATCATCGACGTCTATCAAAACCGCATCGGCCCCAAGAACGGAGCCCAGGTCGTGGCCCGCGCCTGGTCCGATCCGGGCTTTCACGCCGCCCTGATGGAGGACGCGACCGCCGTGATCGCCGAGATGGGGTTTTATGGCCGTCAGGGTGAACATATCACCGCCGTGGCCAATACCGGGACGACACATAACATGGTCGTCTGTACGCTGTGCTCGTGTTATCCGTGGCCGCTTCTGGGGATTCCGCCGGGCTGGTACAAATCCGACGCCTACCGTGCGCGGGCCGTGCGCGAACCCCGCAAGGTGCTGGCCGAGTTCGGCGTCTGCCTGCCCGAAGACACCGCCGTGCGCGTCTGGGACAGCACCGCCGAGATGCGCTATCTGGTGATCCCGCGCCGCCCCGAAGGAACCGACGGCCTGGATGCGGACGCGCTTGCCGGACTGGTCACGCGCGACAGCATGATCGGCACCGGTTTGCCCAGGGCCGTGGCCCCGTGACCCGTGTGCATGATATGGGCGGGCGATTTGGCGACGGGCCGGTGATGCCCGAAGCCGAAACGCCGGTCTTTCATGAAGACTGGCACGCACGGGCGCTGGCGGTCACGCTGGCTGCGGGCGCGCTGGGGCAATGGAACCTCGATACTTCCCGCCATGCGCGCGAACGGCTCAGCCCCACGGATTACGCGCGGTTTTCCTATTACGAGAAATGGATTTCCGCGCTTGCGGATCTGCTGGTTGAAACCGGCGTGCTCAGTGAGCGCGATCTCGGTGAACAGGGTCTTGATGAGCCGGGCGAGGGCGCTCGCCACCCTCTGGCTGACCGCGTGCTGACACCGCAGGCTGTCGCAGCGGCGCTGGCCAAGGGCGGCCCCGCCGATCGCCCCTCGGATGTCGCGCCGCTTTTCGTGGCCGGCCAAAGCGTGCGCACCCGTCGCCCTGCCGCAAACACCCTTGTGCCGGGCGGTCATACCCGTCTTCCCGCCTATGCCGCCGGAGCGCGGGGCCATATCCTGCGCCTGCACGGCACGCATATCCTGCCGGATGCCAATGCCCATGGCTTGGGGGAATCCCCCGAGCCGCTCTATGCCGTGGTCTTTGCTGCCTGCGAACTCTGGGCCGATCCCGAACATCCGCGCGATGAAGTGGTCCTTGATCTCTGGCAATCCTATCTGGAGCCCGCATGATGGATGACCATCCTGCAGGCGCGCCCGAACCGGTCTTCAGCGAGCCCTGGCACGCGCAGCTGTTTGCGCTGACCGTCAAGCTTAACGAGGACGGACATTTCAGCTGGCCTGACTGGGCGGCGCGCTTTGCGGCCACGCTCAAGGCCCATGGTGTTCAAAAGGAGCTGGACGGTGGCGACGATTACTTTACCGCCTGGCTTGAAACGCTTGAGGGGATGCTGGCGGACTCCGGGCAGGCGGGTCGCGACGAGGCCGATCTGATGAAAGCGGCCTGGGAACAGGCCTATCTCACTACGCCCCATGGCGCACCTGTGCACCTGCACGACTGAGCACAGCGCATCAAGCGGGCGATGACCTGCAGTCGCTTATCTTGACTTGGGTCGTGAGGTCAGGCCCGCTTTTGCCAGAAACCGGCGAAAATCCCCCCGGCGTGGCAGGCGCAGCGGCACATGCAGCACAGGTTTGCCTGCAAGACGCTCGGCCTCATGCACGTCGATCACCCGCTCGGCACAGCCGCAGCCTTCGCCGGTGGCGACCTTTTCGTAATAGAACCTGGTGAAATCCTGCTCGCGCGTGCGTTTCATTCGTCGATATCATCCACATCTGCCTGCCCGGACAGGGCCCGTCTGACAATAGACCAGCTCAGCCCGATTCCAAGCACCACGGACAACGCAAAAATCCCCAGCCAGGTGTTCAACTGCTGACTGTCCAGGCTCAGCAGGCCAAAATCGTAAAGCACCCACATCAACGTGCCCACCAGCGCGAGGATCAGGATCATCCCGAACCCGCCGATCGAGCGCAGCGTCGCGCGCAGATAAATGATATAGCCGATCGCCAGCACCAAACCCAGGAACACCACCAGGGACAAATGTGTCTCATAATGCGCCATGGACCAGCGCACATAGCTCCACTGCGTCGGATTATAGGTTGCAGCCAATAACAAAAAGGCAAACAACCACCTGAGGAAAATGCCCATACCCTTTACCTTTTTGCCCATTGAAATGCCCAAAGAGGGGGCCCGTGTCCAGTCCCGGGCAAGACTGGTGTCAAATTGAGGTTTCCCTGTTGCCTCTGCGCCGGTATACGGACGCGGGTTTGGAACTCACACATCTCAAGAAGGACCGGATATGGCCAATGTGGTGGTTGTCGGCGCTCAGTGGGGCGACGAAGGCAAGGGCAAGATTGTCGACTGGCTGAGCGAACGCGCGGATATCATCGCGCGCTTTCAAGGCGGGCATAACGCCGGCCATACGCTGGTTATCGACGGCACGGTCTACAAGCTGCACGCGCTGCCCTCTGGCGTGGTGCGCGGGGGCAAGCTTTCGGTCATCGGCAATGGTGTGGTGCTAGACCCCTGGCACCTGCTGAAAGAGATAGACACCATTCGCGCGCAAGGCGTTGAAATCACGCCTGAAACCCTGATGATTGCGGAAAACACGCCGCTTATCCTGCCCTTCCACGGAGAGCTGGATCGCGCCCGCGAAAGCCAGAACTCGGTGGCCAAGATCGGCACCACCGGGCGGGGCATTGGCCCGGCCTATGAAGACAAGGTGGGCCGCCGGGTCATCCGCGTCGCCGACCTGGCCGATGCGGCAACCCTGGCCACCCGGATCGATCGCGCGATGGTGCATCACGATGCGCTGCGCCGTGGTCTCGGGCTTGATCCCATCGACCGCGACGCGCTGTTGCGCGATCTGCAGGCCATCGCGCCAGAGATTCTCAAATATGCCGGTCCGGTCTGGAAGGTGCTGAACGAACAGCGCAAGGCCGGCAAGCGCATCCTCTTTGAGGGGGCACAAGGCGCGCTGCTGGATATCGACTTTGGCACCTATCCTTACGTGACCTCGTCGAATGTGATCGCAGGGCAGGCGGCGACGGGCACGGGCATCGGCCCCGGCTCGATCGATTTTGTCCTGGGTATCGTCAAGGCCTATACCACCCGGGTGGGCGAAGGACCGTTCCCGACCGAACTGTTTGACGCAGACGGCGAGCGCCTGGGCGAGCGCGGCCATGAATTCGGCACCACGACCGGGCGCAAACGGCGCTGCGGGTGGTTTGATGCGGTTCTGGTGCGCCAGACCTGCGCCACGTCCGGGGTCAATGGGATCTCGCTAACGAAACTGGATGTGCTGGACGGGTTCGAGACGCTGAAAATCTGCACCGGCTATGAACTGGACGGTGTGCGCCTTGATTATCTGCCCACCGCCGCCGATCAGCAGGCACGCTGCACACCGATCTACGAGGAAATGCCCGGTTGGGCGGAATCCACCGAAGGCGCGCGCAGCTGGGCCGATCTGCCCGCCAACGCGATCAAATATGTGCGCCGCGTGGAAGAGTTGATCGAATGTCCGGTCGCCCTACTTTCCACCTCTCCTGAACGGGAAGACACCATTCTGGTAACCGACCCATTCGCAGACTAGGACAGAAAGGCGGCAGTGCCCTGATGAGCGAATCCAAGAAGGCCCTCAGCTACAAGGCGCGTCGTCGCTGGTCTCTGGTGATCCTGCTGGTGGGCCTGCCGCTTTACATCATGGCCGCCGTCAGCGTGGTGAACTGGTTTGACCGCCCGTCCATTCTGGTCGAACTGATGATCTATGTCGGTCTGGGCATCCTGTGGGTCTTGCCCTTCAAGTTCATCTTTCGCGGGATTGGCCAGGCCGACCCGGATGCCAAATAGGCGCGGTGCGCCCGCAGCATCCCTGCGCCGCGTTGCCGATCAAGGCCCGCCTTCAACAGCCAACCGACATGCCCAGTATTTTGCGCATGTTCGCCCTGATGTTCCCGCCCATGCGGGTCAGACATGGCATGTCACCAAGGTGATTTCGCGGCATCTGCAGCCCGGAGAACGGGCCATGACATGCGAAAATGGCGGTATAGATCGGTAAATGATCACATTTGATGGTCGTAAAATGCAAAAAGCGCACCCCCAGGCGAGCAGGACGGGGGTGCGCTTCTTGGCATGCGTCTTGCAGATTTTAGCCTGCGGCGCGCATATCCTCGGGGCGGAATCCGATCCGGTCTGAAACGGTAAACCGTCCGGCCTGGGTTTTCTCGATCTTGCCATCCCGCAACAGCAGCCCGAAAGAGCGCAGACCATCTTCGCGGCTGAACTCCTCTTTCTCGACCATACGCACCTTGGTCATCAGCTGCGGGCGCGAGAATTGCTCCTGGCCTTCGACGAAGGACAGGTAGGCCGCTGCCGCTTCCAGCAGATCGGGCAATTCCGTCGCCCCGACGCTGTCACAGTAATCGGCGAACTTCATCTGGCCTTCGGCACCATCTTCCATCACCTCATCTGCCGGCGAGGACATGACGCGGCGTGGCTGCACAGGGGCGATATCGGCATCCACCCGCTGGGCCGCAACCAGTTTCAAAGGTGCAGGCTTGTCCTCGTCGGGACGGCGGCTGCGCTCGCTGGTTGCGCTTGCTTCGGGGCGGCGCGGGCGCACGACGCGCGCCAGATCCTCGCGGTAGACCCCGTCGCTGGCCGCTTCCGACATGGTGCCACCTGCGGCCTCTTCTGCCTTGCCTGCGGCCATGGCGGCGCGCAGATGGGCAAACTCGGACCGGCGATTGCTGGTTTCGGAGTCGCTCAGCTTGTCGTCTGCTTCTTCCAGAAGGCGCGCGACAGCCGGATCCTGGTCAGCATCATCGCTCAGAATGGCGCGCTCGGGAACGAAATCATCCTCGTCTTCGTCCTCATCGTCCGTGTCCGCGAAAATCGACCCGATCTCATCCTCTTCCAGAGCGTCCGCGTCCGCCTCGTCGTCATATGCATCGATCTCGGCGTCATCGTCAGCCATCTCGGCTTCGATGGCGGCCAGTTCCCGCATCAGGTCGGCGTCTTCTTCCGCCGTCAGCGTGGTCGACTCTGCGCCGTCTTCGGACAGATCGACCACCGGCAGGTGCTCTCCGCGATCAGCGGCCAGAAGGGCGTCGAACTGTTCCTTGGTGACCTTGACCACCCGCGCTTGGAGAGGCTGGGCCTCGTCCAGCGCGTCGTCTTCCAGCGCGTCGTCTTCCAGCACGCTCTCTTCTGCAACGATATCCTTCAGGAGCGGCGCATAAGGCGCATCCGGGCGCGTATCTTCCAGGAATGCGCTGAGCGAGTCCTGCTCCTCATCCGCGATCCGACGATCCGAGGCGTTCAGGAAATCCGCCAGCGGGTCCGCAACATCGGCCTCGTCCTCGGCCACGATTTCGGGTTCAGGCTCCGGCTCAGGCTCAGGCAGAACCGCGTCCACCTCGACCATCTCCTGCTCTGCCTCGTCCTCGGCCGGGTCCAGCGCGTCAAGACGGGCGTTCAGCTCGTCCATGTCGTCATCTTCAAGAACCTCGTCCTCGGCGACGTCATCCAACTGCGTTTGGGCAAGGATATCCGAGATGTTGCTGGCAACGCTGGGCGCAGGGGCCGCGCTGGTGATCGCTTCGGCATGTTCGTCCTCGGAGAAGTCCTGAGGCACGTCCTCGGCTTCCGAGCGAGACACAACCGCGCGAATGCGCTGGAGCTTGGCGGCAATGCTGTCCGCCGCAGCCGTGATCCCGGCGTTTTTCACAGGCGCAACCGGTTCGGCAACGACCTCGGGGGCTTGCGCGTCACTTTCCTCGACAACAGCCTGGGACTGGGCAAAGAACGCAGCCGTATCCTCCTGGGACGCGACCTCGTCCGCTCCATCTTCCGCTTGCGCGGCACCCTCGGCGACCGTGTCGTCGCTCATCGTGTCGGCGGCAGCGCTGATCTCGCGGGCAATGGCGTCCGAGACGTCTTCGACCTCGACCTCTGGCGCGGCCTCGACCTCTGGCGCGGCTTGAGTGGCAGCAGCGGCAGCAACACCCAGCGGCGCGGCGGCCTCGGCACGCAGCACATAGCCAGTCTCGTCGCGATGCGCTTCTACCCGGCGAGAAATCTCTTTCTGCGCGATATGGGCCAGCATCTCCGCATCGGGTTGCGGCGGTTCCGCCCCGAAGTAACGATCTTCTGCGGCCAGGTCACGAAAGTATTCTGCAATGGCTTTCATGGTGCCAAAGGCGTCGTCAAAGCCCTCCAGCGTGCACGAGAACGTGCCATAGGACACGGTCAGGATTTTGTTGCTTTGTACCATGGGATGCTCGTCCTCATTTATTTGTGACAAACTGTTTACCAAGCCTTCATGGACAAAATCGGCCCGAATCTGTGTAATCAACCGTATCATTTCATGGCCAGATTGTGATCTGTTTCCGAAACAGGCATCAATGCGCCATGAAAGACCTAATTGTTCAAAGCAAACAAATCGTAACCCTCGTCGGAGGGGGTGAAGTGTCAAGCCCGCTTCTGGAAACAATCCGAAGCCTTGCGCCAACGCTGGTCGCTGCGGATGGCGGGGCCAATCATGCGCTCAGAGCAGGCTGGCGGCCCGATGCCGTGATCGGAGACCTCGATTCCATAAGCGACGACGCGCGCGCGCAGATCCCGACCGACCGTCTGCATCGCATCGCAGAGCAGGATAGCACCGATTTCGAAAAATGCCTCACCCGAATTCGCGCGCCACTGGTGCTGGGTCTGGGCTTCATGGGCCCGCGCACCGATCACCAGCTTGCGGCCTTTCACAGCCTGATGCGTTGTGCGGATCGTCGCTGCATCCTGATCGGGGCGCATCAGCTGGTCTTTCTGTGCCCGCCCGAGCTGAGCTTTGAGGCCACGCCGGGCGATCTTGTCTCGGTGTTTCCGTTGTCGCAGGTGGCGGCATCCTCTGAAGGGCTGGAATGGCCGCTGGACGGTGTGCCGCTGGCACCGGGGCAGATGGTGGGCACATCCAACCGTGCCAGCAGCGCGCGCGTGCGGCTGATCTGTGACCAGCCGGGGATGCTGGTTATCCTGCCGGGTCCGGCACTTGATGCGGTGCTGCCTGCCCTGAGCGCGGCTGGGTCGCAATGGCCCGCTCGCGCAGAATGATATACAGTCCCGAGGCAACCGTGATGGTGATGCCGATCGCGGCCAGCCCGTTGGGCAGATCGGAAAACACGAGGTAGCCGACCACCGTTGCGAACGGGATCTCAAGATATTGCATCGGGGCCAGCGTGGCCGATGGCGCAAACCGCAGCGACCAGGTCATCATCAGATGGGCGATCGTTCCAAGCAATCCGATCGACAACAAAAGCCACCAATCGAGGGTAGACGGCGTCACCAGCCCCATCGCCTGGATCCCACTGTTTCCAAACAGAAGGATCGCGGGTACCAGTATCACCGTCGCCATCACTCCCGAGACCGCCTGCAGGCCAATCGGGTCCGTCTCTTTTGCGATCTGGCGCGTGGTCAGCATGAACAGCGCAAAGTTCACCGCCACCACCAGCGGCAACAGCGCAGGCCAGCCGACTTCTGCAAAGCTGGGCTGGATCACCATCAGCGTGCCTGCAAATCCAACCGCGCAGGCGATCAGGCGGCGCGCACCGACTTCTTCGCCCAGCACGTATTTACCCAAAAGCAGCATGATGAACGGCATGACAAAGGCAATCGCAATGGCATCCGCCAGGGGCAGATATTGCAAGGCTGTGAACATCGCGCCGATCCCGATGATATGCAGCGCCGTGCGCAGGATCGTCAGCCGCAGCACCCGCCCGCGCATCCGCCAATGGATACCGGCGATCCAGACCACCGGCAAAAGCACCAGAGCCTGCACCCCAAAGCGCACCACCAAAAGCTGAGCAATCGGGATCTCATCTCCCAATACCTTCGCGATCGCGTCCCCTATCGGCGCGATGATGCAAAATCCCAGCATCAACATGATACCGAGCAAGGGGCGATCCAATGTCATGGGGCGAACGCTAGGACGCGATCTTGCAGTGATCAACGTTCAAATGCGGTTTCCAATTGTTTTGATCGGGATTGTGCAAAGCCTGACGCCAACCAGAGTCAGGTTTCGGTTTCAGCAGTTCGGTACATTGACCGCCAACCCCCCAAGCGAGGTTTCCTTGTATTTCTCACTCATGTCCACGCCGGTCTGGCGCATGGTTTCGATACAGGCGTCCAGCGGCACAAGATGCGTGCCATCACCGCGCATCGACAGGCTGGCTGCGGAAACCGCCTTGATCGCGCCCAGCCCGTTGCGCTCGATGCAGGGCACCTGCACCAGTCCGGCCACCGGATCGCAGGTCATGCCCAGATGATGCTCGAGCGCGATCTCGGCCGCGTTCTCGACCTGTTCGGGCGTGCCGCCCAGAACCGCACAGAGCCCCGCCGCCGCCATCGCCGCCGCCGAGCCGACTTCGGCCTGGCACCCCGCCTCGGCCCCCGATATCGAGGCGTTGTACTTGACCAGCCCGCCAATGGCCGCCGCGGTCAGCAGGAAATCCTCGACATGGGCCCGCGACGCGCCCGGCACATGATCCAGATAATAGCGCAGCACCGCAGGCACCACGCCCGCCGCGCCATTGGTCGGCGCGGTGACCACCTGCCCACCTGCGGCGTTCTCCTCGTTCACCGCCATGGCATAGACGCTCATCCAGTCATTGATCGTATGCGGGGCGGTCAGGTTCATGCCGCGCTCTGCCTGCAAGGCATCGTGGATGCCCTTGGCGCGGCGCTTCACCTTGAGCCCACCGGGCAGGACGCCGTCCGTGCTCAGCCCCCGGTCGATACAGTCGTTCATCACTTCCCAAAGCCGCGCGGTGCCTTTGGCAAGGTTCTCGGATCCGCCGCGCGCGATCTCGTTGGCGCGCTTCATGGCTGCCACCGATTTGCCCGAACTGCGCGCCATCTCCAGCATCTCGGCTGCCGATTTGAACGGATAGGGCACAGGCGCGCCCTCATCGGTATCCTTGCCCGCGGCCAGTTCTTCCTCGGTCATGACAAAGCCACCGCCGATGGAGTAAAACACCTGGCGCAGCGTGACATCGCCCTGCGCATCCGTGGCCATCAGGATCATGCCGTTGGCATGACCGGGCAGGGGGTGGTCATAGTCAAAGATGAGATCGGTTTTCGGATCAAACGCCAGATCGCCCAAACCCTCGGGCGACACCGTTTTCGAGGCATGAATCCCCTCTAGGGCGCGCTCGGCCGCCTCGACGTCATAGGTGTCGGGCAGGAACCCGGCCAGCCCCAGGATGGTGGCGCGATCCGTGGCATGGCCGACCCCGGTAAAGGCCAGTGAGCCATGCAGCGATGCACGCACTCCGGAAAAGTGAAACGGCGAGGCGCGCATCATGTCCAGAAACCGTCCCGCCGCCACCATCGGCCCCATGGTATGTGACGAGGACGGGCCAATGCCCACTTTGAACATCTCAAATACAGACAGAAACATCTCAGGTGGCACTCCCTTCGGGTGGGTGCGGATGGCGCGGAGCAGTGAAAGGGGTCACGCCCAATCCTTCCGCCTCTCTTGCAGCCTGCACCGCAGGACGCTGCTCCAGACGCAACAGACATGCCTGTAGATGTGGTGTTCCGGCCAGCGAAAACCAGCTGCGGTCCGTCTCCGTCGGATAAAGCGCCAGCCAGCGCAGGCAGCAGGCCAGATAAACCTCAAGGATCGAAGGCACCGCCCCGCCAAGCCATGCAGGCTGGCTGGCGAAAAGCTCGTCCAGAATGGCCAGATGTCCGGTAATGCGCCCCCGAAGCACGCCGCGCATGGCGTCCTGACGGGCGGTGTCGGTGCCTGCGTAAAGATGCGGGTAGAAGGTCATCCGCAGATCCGCATGCAGGGTGTTGGACACAAAGAACAGCCATTTCAGCAGCGCCCCCCGGTCCGGGTGATCCGGCGCAGGCGCCATCTGTCCATGGCGGTCCGCCAGCCACAGCAGGATCGCGCCGGTCTCGAAGATCGCGCCATGCTCGGTCTCCAGCACCGGAATCAGACCGTTCGGGTTGAGCGCCAGATATTCCGGCGCGCGCTGCGCGTCCCGGCGTCGGTCCACCAGGGCGGTGCGATAGGGCACGCCCATCTCTTCCAGCGCCAACCGGATGATCAGCGAGGCATTGTCAGGGGCATAGTGCAGAACATAGCTCATATCGCTGATCTACCGGCTTTTGCGGCCCCGCGCAGAGGTCAAAAGCGACCTTGCGCGCACAATTGCGGTTTTGTCGGTACAAAGCGGATCAGACCTTGGGGCCTTGCACGGCAAAGCAGCGCGATCCCTGCCCGGTTCAGGGCCGCGTCGCACAGGTCCATGGGCATTCAAGCCATTTCGACCCTCGCCAGCCCAGTCCAACCGTCCTATAACATACCTGACCATCTGGAGGCTGCCACATGACCGGAGAACTTTCCCCAATCGACAAGGCCAAATTCGTGGCCGCCAAACGCGCTGCTGATTTCGTCGAAGACGGCATGCGCGTCGGACTTGGCACCGGCTCCACCGCCGCATGGCTGGTGCGTTGTCTGGGCGAGCTGGTGCGCGACGAGGGGCTGAAGTTCAAGGGCATTCCCACCTCGACCCGCACCGCCGAACTGGCGCGGGATGTGGGCATCGAGGTGATCTCGCTGGACGAGGCGCGCTGGCTCGATATCACCATCGACGGCGCGGATGAATTTGACGGAGACCTGAACCTGATCAAGGGCGGCGGCGGCGCGTTGTTGCAGGAAAAGATCGTGGCGACCGCTTCGGACCGCATGGTGGTGATCGCGGATGTCGGCAAAGAGGTCGAAACCCTCGGTGCCTTTCCCCTCCCGGTCGAGGTCATTCCCTTTGGCTGGCAAACCACCCAGGCGCTGATCGAAGAAACCCTGATCTCGATGGATGTGATGGGCCGTCAGGCGAGCCTGCGCATGAATGGCGATGCGCCCTTCATGACCGACGAGGGCAACCATATTCTTGATCTCCACCTCAACCGCATCGGCAATCCGCGCCAGCTGGCACTGGTGATCAACCAGATGCCTGGCGTGGTCGAAAACGGGCTGTTCATCGACATCTGCGACACGGTGGTGATCGGCTATGGCGATGGCCGCGTGGAAATCCGCGATATCAACGAAGGCACGATCGAAACCGACCGTCTGGACTTTGTCGAAAACGACAACCTGTTCACCGACCTCGCCGAATAGGGCTCCGGCACGCATCCTGCCCCATCGGCCCGTGCAATCCCGCAAAACCTTGTACCCCCCGCATCCTCAGGGGGATGTCTCTTTGGCGCGCGACGGGCAAAACTCGGCACTGAACACAAGATTGACCGGGGTCGCAAACCGGCGCGACAGTGGTCGCAATCGACGATTTCCTGTGCCCAGGGTCGAACGGGCAATGGGTGCCCGAACAATGTAACTCGGGGTCAGGAATGGCGGACCAATCGTCGCAGCTTTTGTCACTGCAGTCCCGAGCCCTCGAGGGGATCGGCTGCGTGCTCCTGGGGATGGCGTTTTTCGTGGCTCAGGACGGGTTGATGAAATCCCTCCTGCTTCTCTATCCCATCTGGATGCTGATCTTTGTGCGCGGTGTCGTGACGGTGCTGGTCCTGATGCCTGCCATTCTCTATCTGGGCCGGCCGCATCGTCTGCTGTCACCGCTCTGGCCGCTGCATCTGGCGCGGGCTGCCCTGTTCGCATCCGGCTTCACCCTGTTTTACACCGCCTTTCCCTTCATGGGGCTGGCCGAGGTCTCGACGATCTTCTTTTCGGCCCCCTTGATGATCGCCTTGCTGGCGTCGTTCTGGCTGGGAGAAAAGATCGGGCCGCACAGGATCGCGGCTCTGGTGGTCGGCTTTGCAGGGGTGATCATCGCCATGAACCCGGGGGGCGAAACGTTCCAATGGGTCGCTGTGCTGCCGCTGGTATGTGCGGCCACCTATGCGGTCTCGCAAATCCTGGCACGCAAGATCGGAGACCGGGATACCACGCTGACCACGGCCCTTTACACGGTGGTTCTTGCCGGAATCCTGATCGTTCCTGCGGGATGGATCGTGAACCAGCTTGTGCCCTTTGGTCCCGAATTCTCTCACCTGCAATGGAATTGGCCGGCGGTGTCCTTCAGCGACGGCCTCTGGCTTGCGCTTCTGGGAAGCGTCGGGCTGATCGGGTTTGCGCTGCTGTCGCGGGCCTATCAGATCACCAGCGCTAGCCTCGTGGCCCCGTTTGACTATGCCTACCTGCCGATGGCCACGATCATGGCCTATCTGATCTGGGACGAGGTGCCCGGTGTGAACACGCTGGTCGGCATGGTGCTGATCATCGCCAGCGGGCTCTACCTCGGGTATCGTGAACTCAAAAGCTCCGGGCGCTCGCGGATCGAGCCGCGCCCCGTGGCTGAATCCGTCGTGGCACCGGGAAACCCCACGGCACCCATGTCCCTTGGCCCGGATGTGCCAGACCGCTAGAGGGTATCGGCGCAGCTGTGCCCGCAGCCTGATCCGCATCATCCGCCCGACCCGTCTGGCAATCCGCGTCGCCTTATGAAATAGAACGCACGGACCAGATCAGGGGGCGATCATGAATTTTGATTACGACCTTTTCGTTATCGGCGGCGGCTCCGGCGGAGTACGTGCAGCGCGGGTGGCGGCAGGCGAGGCCGGTGCCAAGGTCGCGCTGGCCGAAGAGGACCGCTATGGCGGCACCTGCGTGATCCGTGGCTGCGTGCCAAAGAAGCTCATGGTCTTTGCCTCGGAATTCGCGACCCTGCCCGGTGAGGCCGCCGCCTATGGCTGGGACATGTCGCTGGGCGATTTCGACTGGACCAGATTCTCGGGCCATCTGAATGCCGAACTTGACCGCCTTGAAGGCGTCTATCGCAGCCTGCTGAAAAACTCGGGCGTGGATACCTTTGACGCGCGCGCCACGATCCGGGACGCCCATACCGTGCAGCTTTCCAGCGGAGAAAGCTTTACGGCCAAACATATTCTCATCGCCACCGGGGGGCACCCGGTGCGCCCCGATATCCCCAATGCCCATCTCGGGATCGTGTCGGACGATATCTTCCACCTGCCCAAACTGCCGAAATCGGTGCTGATCATCGGCGGCGGCTATATCGCCTGTGAATTCGCCTGTATTCTCAACGGCCTTGGTGTTGAGGTGACGCAATACTATCGCGGCGCGCAGATCCTGCGCGGTTTTGACGACCAAGCGCGCGGAATGATTGCCGATCACATGCGCGAAAAGGGCATCGATCTGCATCTTGGCACCAATATTCTGGAAATGGCCCCCGCTGCTGGTGATCATCACCTCAGTGTCGACGGTCTGGTCCCGGGGGCGGCCATGGGGGCCAGCGTGCGCGCCAGCGGCGATCTGCTTGCAACAAGCGACCATCATGAAGGTCCGGTCTGGGTCAAGGCCAGCAACGGATCCCAGCAAGTCTTCGAGACGGTTCTCTTTGCCACCGGGCGCGACCCCAACAGCAGGAACCTCGGGCTGGAAGAGATCGGGATCGAGCTGGGCCGGCGCGGAGAAATCCGGGTAGATGAATACAGCCAGACCGCCGTGCCTTCGATCTATGCTATCGGAGATGTGACCAATCGTGTGAACCTCACCCCCGTGGCGATCCGCGAGGGCATGGCCTTTGTCGAAACCGTCTTCAAGGGCAACCCCACGCCTGTCGATCATGACCTGATTCCAAGCGCGGTCTTCACCCAGCCCGAGATGGGCACGGTGGGGCTGAGCGAAGAGGATGCCCGCGCGCAGGAACCGGTCGAGATCTATTGCACATCGTTTCGCCCCATGCGCACGGCCTTTGCAGGCCAGCCGGACCGGGTGATGATGAAACTCGTGGTCTCGAGGGCCACACGCCGCGTTCTGGGATGTCATATTGTAGCACCCGGTGCCGCCGAAATGATCCAGCTTGCCGGGATTGCGGTCAAGATGGGCGCGACGAAAGAAGATTTTGACCGGACCGTGGCTGTTCATCCGACCATGTCGGAAGAAATGGTTACCATGCGTTCCCCGACGCGGACCGCTTGATATCCGGTAAAAAACACACAGTTTAGGGATGCACGCCGCTCAGCGGCCATTAGTAACGGGAAAGAGGATAAGATGGCAGGAAACAACGGCGGCCCCTGGGGGGGCGGCGGTTCCTCCGGCGGAGGGGATGACAATGGTCGGAATGGCCAGAACGGGAGCGGCGGCGGTGGCCGACGCCCACAGGGTGATGGGCCACAGATTCCCGAAATCGAAGAGCTGATGAAAAAAGGCCAGGAACAGCTGCGCGTCCTTATGGGAGGTCGTGGTGGATCCGGCGAAGGCGGCGGCGGTAAACCCGGTGGCGGCGGGCCGAAATTCACCCGCGGCACAATCGGTCTGGGTGTGGTCGGCGCGCTTGTCCTGTGGGGGATGGCCAGCTTTTACACGGTTCGTCCCGAAGAACAGTCCGTCGAGCTTTTCCTGGGTGAATTCTCGGCCATCGGGAATCCCGGCCTGAACTTTGCACCCTGGCCCATCGTCCGTGCCGAGATCGTCCCGGTGACCCGCGAACAGACCGAAGATATCGGTGTTGGCGGACGCGGATCCGACGCCGGTCTGATGCTGACCGGGGATGAGAACATCGTGGATATCGACTTCCAGGTGGTGTGGAACATCAACGACCCGGCGCAATTCCTGTTCAACCTGCGCGAACCGCGCCCCACGATCCGGGCGGTGTCGGAATCGGCCATGCGTGAGATCATCGCGCAATCCGAACTCGCACCGATCCTCAACCGCGACCGCGGATTGATCGCGGGCCGTTTGCAGGACCTGATCCAGTCGACACTGGACAGCTATGACTCGGGCGTGAGCATTCTGCGTGTGAACTTCGACAAGGCCGACCCGCCGGAATCGGTGATCTCGGCCTTCCGCGACGTTCAGGCTGCCGAACAGGAACGTGACCGTCTGCAGAACGTGGCGGATGCCTATGCCAACCGGGTTCTCGCCGAAGCACGCGGTGAAGCCGCGCAGCTGCTGGAAGAGGCCGAAGGCTACCGCGCCCGCGTGGTGAACGAGGCCGAAGGTGAAGCCTCGCGCTTTACGGCCGTTCTGTCGGAATATGTCAAAGCCCCCGAGGTTACGCGCAAGCGTCTGTACCTCGAGACCATGGAAGAAGTGCTGGGACGCATCGACAAGATCATCCTGGACGACAATGGCGACGGCAGCTCGCAGGGGATCGTCCCCTATCTGCCGCTCAATGAGCTGCGCCGCAACACCACCCCGCAGGGAGGGACAAACTGATGCGTTATCTTTTGCCGATCGTTGCCCTGACCATCGTGGGCTTGCTGTCCTCGATCTTTATCGTGGATGAACGTGAAAAGGCGCTGGTGCTGCAGTTTGGTCGCGTCGTTGCCATCAAGGAAGAGCCGGGGCTCAGCTTCAAGATCCCGCTCATTCAGGAGGTCGTGCGCTATGATGACCGTATCCTGAGCCGGGATGTCGATCCGCTGGAAATCACCCCGCTGGATGACCGCCGCCTCGTGGTCGACGCCTTTGCGCGCTATCGCATTGTCGATGTGAACCGCTTCCGCGAAGCCACCGGTGCAGCCGGCGACTTTGCCATCGACGTGGCAGGCCAGCGGCTTGACTCGATCCTGCGCTCGCAAACACGCGAAGTCCTGGGTTCGGTCACCTCGAACGACATCCTCAGCTCGGACCGGGCCGCCCTGATGGAGCGGATCCGCAACGGTGCCTCTGGGGATGCCATCGAACTGGGTCTCGATCTGATCGACGTGCGCCTGAAACGCACCGACCTGCCGGTTGAAAACCTCGAGGCGACATTCGAGCGGATGCGCGCCGAACGGGAACGCGAGGCGACAGACGAACGTGCCCGCGGTAACGAAGCCGCCCAAAGGCTGCGGGCCCAGGCCGACCGGACCGTGGTCGAGCTGGTCTCGGACGCGCAGCGCCAGGCCGAGATCATTCGCGGTGAAGCCGATGCCCGCCGCAACAACATCTTTGCCGAAGCCTTTGGCCGTGACCCGGAATTCTTTGAATTCTACCGGTCGCTGACCGCCTATAACCGGGCGTTGCAGGGTGGAAACTCGTCGATGGTCATGAGCCCGGATTCCGAGTTCTTCAACTATCTCAAATCCGCCGAAGGGGCAGGGCGCAGCGCCGTGTCCTCGCAACCTGCACAAACCACGCAGCAGAGCGGCGATTGATCTCGCCCATCGCAATACCGTTTCTG
Source organism: Aestuariivita sp. (assembly GCF_049276915.1). Taxonomy (NCBI): domain Bacteria; kingdom Pseudomonadati; phylum Pseudomonadota; class Alphaproteobacteria; order Rhodobacterales; family Paracoccaceae; genus Aestuariivita; species Aestuariivita sp. Next base: position 49,285 of record NZ_JBASXK010000011.1, read on the forward strand.
GCCCTCGGGCTGGTACTGATAGTAGAGGGGCTGGCCTATGTGCTGGCCCCTTCGCTTGTCGAACGCCTGCTTGAAATGCTGCGCCTTCTGCCCGAAGCCGCCCGTCGCCAGATCGGCGCGCTCTCCATCGTGTTGGGGCTGATTTTGGTCTGGATCGCGTTCTGGCTGGCCGGGTGATCGGCGCTGCGTGTCACCCTGTGACGCTGGCGCAAACGGGCGGATCCGTGAACCGAGTCCGACTCGCCCCCGCGATCCAACCTGATTTTCTGAAATATTTTCGCACTGATCCGCCGGGTGCTGACCCCCGCTTTTGAGGCTGTTTCCCGATATGTTTCAAATGCTTGCCACAGTGGGCCGCCAAAGCCTCCATCACGCAGGATTGAACCGGTCACAAGGCTACCCTCTTTGATGTTGAACCCATCGCGCCCTACATGCACCATGTACCAGACATGTGGCGCGCCTCACCTGCGCGTCGTGATTTCAAGGAGAATGAGGATGAAACCTCGGTCCATGGCAATGGCCAAATCCATCCAGACCCAACACCAGCTTTTCGCCATGCGTATGCTATGGCTTGGGCTTCTGACCACAGTGTTCGTGATCGCTCAGACACTGATCGCACAGGCGCGCCCCGAAAGCCTGGCACCACTGGCCGAGGCTATCAGCCCCTCGGTGGTGAACATCACCACATCCACGGTCGTCGAAGGGCGCACGGGCCCTCAGGGCATCGTCCCGGACGGTTCTCCGTTCGAGGATTTCTTCCGCGAGTTTCAGGACCGCAACGGGGGCAACGGTGAAAACCGTCCGCGCCGGTCTTCGGCTCTGGGTTCGGGATTCGTGATTTCCGAAGACGGTTATGTCGTCACCAACAACCACGTCATCGAGGGTGCCGATCAGATCCTGATCGAATTCTTCAACGGTGACGAACTCGAAGCCGAAGTCGTCGGCACCGACCCCAATACCGATATCGCGCTGCTCAAGGTCTCGGCCGATGGTCCGCTGCCCTTCGTGCCCTTCGGCGACAGCGACACCGCGCGTGTCGGAGACTGGGTGATTGCCATGGGCAACCCGCTGGGTCAGGGCTTTTCGGTCTCGGCCGGCATCGTGTCGGCGCGCAACCGGGCACTGTCGGGCTCGTATGACGACTATATCCAGACCGATGCGGCGATCAACCGGGGCAACTCGGGCGGGCCGCTGTTCAACATGGACGGCGAAGTCATCGGCGTGAACACTGCCATCCTCAGCCCCAATGGCGGCTCGATCGGCATCGGCTTTTCCATGGCTTCCAACGTGGTCACCCGCGTGGTGGATCAACTGCGTGAATTCGGGGAAACCCGCCGGGGCTGGCTGGGTGTGCGCATCCAGGATGTCACACCGGATGTTGCCGAAGCCATGGGTCTTGAATCCGCCTCTGGTGCTCTGGTCACCGATGTGCCGGACGGTCCCGCCAAGGACGCGGGTCTGGAAGCCGGCGATGTGATCCTGACCTTTGACGGGGTCGATGTCGAAGACACACGCGGCCTCGTGCGCCAGGTCGGCAATACCGATGTGGGCAAGACCGTGCGTGTGCTGGTGCATCGTGGCGAAGGAACGCAAACCTTCCGCATCACGCTGGGGCGTCGCGAAGATGCGGAACGCGCTGTGCCTGTCGTCATGGACAACCCCGAAGAGTCCGAGGAACCGATTCAACAGGAAGTCCTTGGCCTGACGATCTCGGTGATCACGGATGAGCTGCGCTCGGAACTGGTGCTCCCGGAAGCGACCGAAGGTCTGGTTGTCGTCGATGTGGATGAAACCTCGGAAGCCTTCGAAAAAGGCCTGCGCGCAGGCGATGTGATCACCGAAGCGGGTCAGCAGAAGGTGATGTCGCTGTCCGAACTCGACGACCGCATCGCCGAGGCCAAAGAGGCGGGCCGAAAATCGCTGCTGCTTCTGGTGCGCCGCGGTGGTGATCCACGCTTTGTGGCGCTGGGGCTGGAGTAAACCGGCAGCTTGACCAGGCCGGGCATGATACAAAACGCCCCCGGATATCCGGGGGCGTTTTTTCGTGCCAAACCCTGCGGTTGGCCGGTCCGCTATTCCTCCAGCGTGATTTGCGACAGGCCCATCTGGCGCGCAGCCGCCAGCGACAGGATTCCGGAATCCAGCCCCTGCGGCTTTTGAAACCGGCGCACGGCGGCGCGCGTGCGCGAATCCATCACTCCTGACACCGACCCCGAATACAGCCCCCGCACGCTGAGCGCGCGCTGCACCGATTTTATGAACTCCTCGGTCATGTCTTCCGCGCAGGGCGTTTCGAACCAGGTTTCCTTGCGCTCGCGCACAATCGCCTGGCGCGTTTCGGTCTTGTAGATCGCCGGGCTGATCACCGTGCCATCGGTCATCACCTGAGCGGGTTGCAGCATCACCTGCTCGGTCACGGTCTCGATGATCGCCGGTTCTGTCGTCTTGCCCCAGCAGGTCCCCAGAGCCGCACCGGGCGGGGCCACCTGTGTCAGAAAGGCCAGGTCGGGCTCGCGTATGGTGGATACATCCGGCAGGGGCGCACCTGCACAGCCCGCCAGCGCGGCCAGTGTCGCGGCCATCGCCACGCATCGAAAGGGTGATCTGCTCATGTCCGGGCCTCTGACGGGCGGTTGCTGCGGCAAGTGTAACGCAATAGCGGCGTGCGGCCTAGGGGGCTTTGAAGATTGGGTGATGCAACGCCTGGCCGGATTTGCAATCTGTGCTCAGACTTGGGCCCGATGGCTCGAGCACCGATCCATTGCAGATATCCGTGGAAACAAAATTTGATTGACTTGATCTTTCGGTCGATTGGCCTCGGCAACATTTTTATGCTGTTGATGAGCTTTGTCGACTGTAGGCACGACTGCAAATAGCTATGTGAAGGCAGCCAGGCAAAACTAGGTTTTTGCTCCGGGCATCGGTATGTCTTTGCATCGAGTTCGCAACAACGAAGTTGTGTATCCTCTCGGATTCTTGGAGGTTGCGTGCCAAGAGATTGAATGGATGTGATGGCTTTTGACTGCGTGCTGTCCTTACGCTTCGCCAATGCCACCCTCGAGCAACAGCAGATCCAGCATCTCCGAGATATCCTCGATCTGTTCGGCAAGGATATGGGTCACCCCATGGGCGCGCTGCAGCCGGCCCGTGACGCGCAGCATGCGCGCGGCAATCACCGCGCGGCGGAACTGCTCATAGATCTTGCGCCACACGATGATGTTCACCACGCCGGTCTCATCCTCGAGCGTCAGAAAGATCACCCCATTGGCAGTGCCCGGTCGCTGGCGCAGGATCACCAGACCGGCCACACAGATCCGCGCGCCCAGCGGCACAGGCTCCATATCGCAGGCCCGCACGCATGAGGGCGGGCGCGCCCATCCCGGTGCCGGGGGAACCTGATTGAAGGGATGAACGTCTGAAGGGTCATCTGGATGCATGGGAACAAAAATAGAACATTTACGGATATTGGCAAGCCATGCCCTCAAGTCTGGCAAAAGGGACTGGCGCGCCCTACATGGCTTGGCTAGACAGATGCCGGATATGAGGCAGCCCCCCGGAAACCGGGGCAGGACATGAGACAGAGGGAACAGAACGATATGGCAAAAATCACCTATATCGAGCATGGCGGTAAAGAACATGTGGTCGAAGTGGCCAACGGGCTGACCGTGATGGAAGGTGCGCGCGACAACAACATCCCGGGCATCGAAGCCGATTGCGGTGGTGCCTGCGCCTGTTCCACCTGCCATGTCTATGTGCATCCCGACTGGGTCGAAAAGCTGCCTGCACGCGAAGACATGGAAGAAGACATGCTCGACTTCGCCTATGAGCCCGACCCCACGCGTTCGCGCCTGACCTGCCAGCTCAAGGTCACGGATGCGCTGGACGGCCTCGTGGTGCAAATGCCCGAAAAGCAGATCTAATGCGGGCGCTGGCGCTGGCATGGATATGCCTTGCCAGCAGCGCTGCCGCCCAGACGATCACGGCGGCCAGCTATGGCGCGCCGACCGACCGCTACCCTCATGCGGTTCTGGGCGATGACATCGAATATGCACAGCTTGATGTGACGCTCTCCGATGGGCGCCAGCTCTCGGCCTTTTACGAAGCCGATCTTGTCTTCGAAGACACCGCACCCCGGTTCTGGGATGTCACGGGCGACGGTGCGCCCGAGGTCGTGACGGTCGAAAGTCATGAGACCCAAGGCGCGCGGCTGGTGATCTGGGGGCTTGAGGCCGGCCAGTTGCGCCAGCTTGCGGCCACGCCCTTCATCGGCACCCGCTTTCGCTGGCTTGCCCCTGTGGGGGCGGCGGACATGGATGGCGACGGGCATATCGAGATCGCCTATATCGACCGCCCCCATCTGGCCAAGACCCTGCGCATCTGGCGCTACAAGGCCGATGATTTCGTAGAAATCGCCACGCTGCCGGGCCTGACCAATCACCGCATCGGCGAGGATTTCATCACCGGCGGACTCCGCGATTGCGGGCAGGGGCCCGAACTGGTGGTCGTGGACGCGCGTTGGTCCAGGATCATGTCGGTGACGCTGGGCAAGGAACTGTCGCAAACGCCAATTGGCCCGTTCGCGGGGCGCGCATCGGTGGATGCGGTCCTGGCCTGTCAATAACGGCCTGTTCGCCGTGCTGGTCCGGGATCGGGCCGCATGTGCCGGGCACCGGCAGACCGCCCCCACCGGCTGGTGATTTGCCAGCGTGAGCGAACCGACCATCTGAAAGATGACAGGTCTTTCATAAAGGACAGTTGAACACCTGTTTGATCGCCACCCTCGGGTCCGGCGATGCCCGGCGCGCGTTGCGCTGCCCACCGCACGGTGCCCCAACCAATCTGCAACCTGTCTCGTTCATAACCTCATTCCAGCAGCTGCCAGCACCAACCGGGTCTTACACCCCCGGTCCGGTGCGCTCAGGAGAGATGGTTACCCATCGCGCATTCAACGCGTTCCCGCCCGGATTAAAGCCCCGGACGAGGATGCAGCCATCGCCACCTTGGCGGGCCCGCCGTCCTGATGTCTTTCCAAGGATTGCAAAACAACCGACCGGCACGAATGCCGAGTGTCGGTCCAATCTGCCGTGCCTATGCTCGCCGTTTGCGAAAGGACGCCGCTCCGAGGGCGCAGACATTCTCCCACACCGTCCGCCAGGCCGACAGCTTCGGGTCCGGCTCGCGCCCTTGCCCCATCCGCCGGATCTGACTTTCGTAATAGGTGATCGGGATCATGAACATCCTGTCCAGCGCACGGATGCCCGTGCTGGGCCGGCCCACATCACAGATGTACTCGGCATCTGCCGCGGCGTTGAGCGGAAATTCCGGATCCAGCACCAGCGCCCGCGCCAGCCCGACAAAATCCAAAGCGCCAGAGGCCAGTGCCCCCTCCATCGCGGCCACCGACCGGAACCCGCCGGTCACCGCCAATGGCACACTGGTCCGCGCCCGAGCCTGTTGCGCGAAATCCAGAAAATACGCCTCCCGCGCAGAGCTCGATGACCGCGCGCCCGTCATCGCAGGTGCCTCATAGGTGCCACCCGATATTTCGATCAGGTCAATGCCCCCGGCGGTCAGGGCCTCGATCACCGCCAGCGCCTCGTCGCCCTCGAACCCGCCCTTCTGAAAGTCGGCAGAGTTCATCTTGATTGACACAGGAAAGGCATCGCCCACCTCGGCCCGGATCGCCTGCAACACCTCCAGCACAAAGCGTCGGCGCTTCTGTGGCGTGCCGCCCCAGTCATCCTCCCGCCGATTGTGATGCGGCGACAGGAACTGGCTCACCAGATAACCATGTGCGCCATGGATCTGCACCCCGTCAAACCCGGCTTGCTTGGCCAGCGCCGCAGAGCGCGCATACCGCGCGATAACGGCCTCGATCTCGGCAGGCTCCAACGCGCGTGGGACGGCAAAGCTCGTCTCCAGACCTTTGCCCAGGGCAACGGCCGAAGGTGCCACAGGCTCTGGCGTCAGAAACTTCGGGCTCTGCTTGCCGGGATGGTTCAACTGCATCCAGAACAGAGTCTCGGGGTTGGCCTCATGCACCGCATCCGCCCAGTCACGAAACGGGGCCAGATCGCTGCCGTCTTCCAAGACCACGTTGCCCGGCTCACCAAGGGCCGTCGGGTCAATCATCACGTTCCCGCTGACCAGAATTCCGGTGCCGCCCTTGGCCCAGCGAGCATAGACACGGGTATGCGCCTGCGTCGGCAGGTGCACGCCATGGGTGGCCAACACTTCGCTCATTGCCGATTTCAGGATGCGGTTCGGCGCGGTGGCTTTGCCGTTTATCTCGAATGGGCTGAACAGGATGGGCGCATGGCTCATAATGCCCGCCAACCGATATCGCGCCGGCAAAACCCCTCGGGCCAGTCAATCGCATCCACCATGGCATAGGCCCGGTCGCGTGCCTCGGCCAGGCTGGCCCCGCGCGCAGTCGCGTTCAGGACCCGCCCGCCACTGGCCACGACCCGGCCGTCCACCTCGGTGGTGCCCGCATGAAAACACATCTCGAAACTGGTTTCGGCAAGCCCGTCCAGACCAGAGATGAGCGAGCCTTTCTGATAGGCACCGGGATAGCCCGCAGCACAGAGAACCACCGTCATCGCGTGGTCATCGGCCCAGTTCACCTGAGCCTGATCCAGCCGTCCCTCGGCGGCGGCATGCATCAGGTCCATCGCCTGCGCCCCCAGCCGCATCATCAGCACCTGACATTCCGGATCGCCAAAGCGCACGTTGTATTCCACCAGCCGGGGCTGGCCGTCCTTGATCATCAACCCGGCATACAGCACCCCCTGATAGGGCATGCCGCGCCGCGCCATCTCGGCCATGGTGGGGCGGATGATCTCGGCCAGCGCCTTTTCGGCAATCGCATCCGTCAGCACCGGGGCCGGGGAATAGGCTCCCATGCCGCCGGTATTGGGGCCGGTGTCGCCCTCGCCGACGCGCTTGTGATCCTGCGCCGTGCCGATGGGCAGCACCGTTTCGCCATCGCAGAGCACGAAGAACGAGGCCTCCTCGCCCTCCATGAATTCCTCGATCACCACCTCGGTGCCCGCGCCACCAAAGGCACCGCCGAACATGTCGTCAATCGCCGCCTCCGCCTCGGCCAGGGTCTCGGCGATGATCACGCCCTTGCCTGCGGCCAGCCCGTCCGCCTTGACCACGATCGGTGCCCCCTGGGCGCGCACATAGTCCTTGGCCGTCGCGGCATCGGTGAAATGACCATAGCCCGCCGTGGGTGCCTTGGCCGCGTCACAGATGTCCTTGGTAAAGCTCTTTGAGGCCTCCAGCCGCGCCGCCGCCGCCGAGGGGCCAAAGACCAGCATCCCGGCATCGCGCAACCGATCCGCCACGCCCGCCGCCAGGGGCGCTTCGGGACCGATGATCACGAAATCTATCGCGTTTTCCTCGGCAAAGGTCACAACCGCGCCGCCATCTTCGATGTTCAGGCTGGCGCAATCGGCAATCTGCGCGATCCCTGCATTGCCCGGTGCCACGATCAGCTTGTCGCATTTGGGATTCTGCAACACCGCCCAGGCCAGGGAATGTTCGCGACCGCCGCCGCCCAGGATCAGGATATTCATGTTCTGCGCCCCTCAGATGCTTGGCCTTGTGCCTGTCGCGTTCTAAGCTGCACCAAAGCCAGTGACAAGGTAACCACGATGGACCTGATCGACAGCCCCGAACCGGGACAGAACGCGCCGGAATTCACCGTCTCGGAAATCTCGGGCGCGATCAAACGCATGATCGAGGGTGAGTTCGCCCATGTGCGCATCCGCGCCGAAGTGGGTCGCGTGTCGCATCCGCGCTCGGGGCATGTCTACCTCGATCTCAAGGATGACCGCGCCGTGATCGCCGCCGTCATGTGGAAAGGCGTCGCCGCACGTCAGGTCACCCAGCCCGAAGAGGGTATGGAGGTCGTCGCCGTCGGTCGCCTGACCACCTTTCCGGGGCAGTCCAAATACCAGATGGTCATCGAGGAAATCCGCCCCGCGGGCATGGGCGCGCTTATGGCGATGCTGGAAAAGCGCAAGGCCGCTCTGGGTGCCGAAGGGCTGTTCGATCCAGGCCGCAAGAAACCCTTGCCCTATCTGCCCGAGGTCATCGGCGTCGTGACCTCGCCCTCGGGCGCGGTGATCCGCGATATCCTGCACCGCCTGCGCGATCGCTTTCCGCGCAAGGTGCTGATCTGGCCCGTGGCCGTTCAGGGCGAGAAATGCGCCCCCGAAGTGGCCCGCGCCATTGCCGGTTTCAACGCGCTCACCCCCGGTGGCGCGGTGCCGCGCCCGGACCTGTTGATCGTGGCGCGCGGTGGCGGCTCGGTCGAGGATCTCTGGGGCTTCAACGAAGAAATCGTGGTGCGCGCGGCGGCGGCCTCTGACATTCCGCTGATCTCGGCTGTGGGCCATGAGACCGACACCACGCTGATCGACTATGCCTCGGACCAGCGCGCGCCCACGCCCACGGCTGCCGCCGAACTTGCCGTGCCGGTGCGGATGGAGCTGCTTTCATGGGTGGGGGCGCAAGGCGCGCGCCTGTCGCGCGGCACCACCAATGCCATCGGCCTGCGCCGCCAGAGGCTGACCGATCTGGGCCGCGCCCTGCCCAAACCGGGCACGCTTCTGGAAAGCGCGCAGCAACGGCTGGATCTGGCGGCCGAGAAACTGCCCGCCGCGCTGGATCGCGGGGTGCAGCGGCGCAAACTGCGCCTGACCGAACTGTCGGGCAGCCTGCGCCCGCGTGTTCTGGGCCGCCTTGTCGGCACCGAGCGTGAAAAGCTCACACGGCTTTCCGCGCGTCTTTCGCCGGCGCTTGGCAGGGCGATATCGGGCAAACGCGAAGCCTTTCGCCAGCAATCCCGCCTTCTTCAGCCCCAGCGTCTGGGGGCGGATCTGTCCGCCAAATCGGACGCGCTCGAGCGGCTTGCGCGCAGGCTTTCACAGGCTGGCCGGGGCCAGATCGCGCGCTGGCAGGCGCAGGTCGACGCGGCAGGGCGGCTGCATGAAACGCTCAGCTACAAGGCCACGCTTGAGCGCGGCTATGCGGTGATCCGTTCAGAAGGTGTGGTGCTGACCCGCAAGGCCGAGGCACAGAATGCCAGCGCTCTTGAGATCGAATTCGCAGATGGCCGTCTGGCCCTGAACGGCAAATCTCCGGTGCGCGCAAAACCCGAACCGCCCGAACAGGGCAGCCTGTTCTGAGCCCCGTGCCTCTGGCGGGTGTCAGGCGCGCTCAGACCCCGGTGTCGGGGCCAAAGCAGACCATCTCTTCGTCCTTTTCATAGGCCAGATAGCTTGCAGGCGGCGAACCGGGGCTGGCATTGGCAAAGCGTGCGATCAGACCCTGAGGCGTTTGCTCGAAGCTCCAGCATTGCGGCACGTCCCAGCCCTCATAGGCAAAGCAGATGAAACCGTCCTGCTCATACCAGACCCCGGGGGTGCATTCGCCGTCCAGAAACGACCATTCCACCTGCCGGTTCTCGCGATAGCGCTCAACGCCGTAATCCTGCCCATTGAGGCTGAAGAACAGGGTCTTGCCTTCGGTATAGGTTTCGAATTCATCGGCTGTCATCTCGGCGAGGGCCGGAGCCGTCATGGCCATCAGGGCCAGAATCACGCTGCGTTTGATCATGGGGTCAGTGTGACAGATGCGCTTGGGCGCTGCCAAGGGCACCTGTCGCCGCGCCTGCCGTCTTGCGCAACGAGGCGGACCTGTCCCCGGCGCTGTCCTGCGCGCTCCATTTGCGGGCGCGCTTGTCCATCATGCGCCGCCACAGCGGCGGGATCAGCGCGATGCTTGCCATCACCGGCAGGGACCGGGGCAGCATCGGCATCGTGGCGTGATCCAGTTCCAGTTCCGGAAATGTTTTCAACGGGTTCTGGTGGTGATCGGAATGGCGCGGCGCGTTCAGCATCAGCGCCGAGGAATACCACTGCGGCGCGTTCCAGCTATGGCGCGGGCCTGCAGGCTCGTACCCGCCATCCGCGCGGCGCGCGCGCTCCAGCCCGTAATGCTGCACATAATCCGACAGGATCAGCTGCATCTGCGCATAGCTCGCCAGCGCCAGCCAGATCACCACGCCCGACAGTCCCGCGATCAGCCAGCCGATCCACAGGCTGAGGCAGGCTCCGGCGACGTAGATCACATAAGGATGCACTCCGCGCGCGCCTGTCGCGGCACGGCGCATCCGGGTCTCGGCCGCCAGCCCCGCGCGAAACGACCCGATCCAGGCGCGCGGCCAGAAGTGGTAAAATCCCATGCCCAGAGGGGCCGAGTTCGGATCCCTGGGCGTGGCGACATGGACATGATGCACCTTGGGGTGGGCCGAGGCGTGATGTCCGAACAACAGCGTCGCATAGACCGCCACGCCCAGACGGCGCGGCCAACGCGCCGAGCGGTGGATCAGCTCATGCGCGTTCGAGTTCGACACCTGTCCAAAGAACAACCCCAGCGCCAGCGCGGTGACCACCGCAGCGGCACCCTCCAGCCGGCCATTTGCCGTCAGCGCCCAGACCCCCAGTGGCATCAGCGCCAGATGCGCCAGACCCAGCGCCGTGGTGAGGCGATCTGCGCTGCCCGCCGAGTCCGCGTTACCTTCGGGCGGGGGTGCGGACACCAGCCGGTCCAGCCCCGCAACCAGTGCCGTGACGCTGATCAGGGCGGCCACGCTCCACCAGCCGCCCAACAGGCAGGCCGTGGCCAGCAAGGCCAGCGTCAGGAAAGGGATCAGCACAAAACGCGCCATATGGATAGGCAACCACCGGAAATTTCCGCTCTTGAACATAGTCTAGCACAGCGCGGGGCCCAGTGTTACGGCAGCAATGTGTAAAATTAGCGGCGGCGCGTTCCGATTGGAAAGCCGCGCGCGCGCAAAACCGCAAAACCATGTCGCTTTTGACCGCCATCGCCGCGTGACCCCCGGTATACAGCTCAAGACCGATGACGGAGGGCCGCACAATGGCACTGGATCACAAGAAAACCGACCCGAAAGGCGTCTGGAAACAGGGCAAGGGCAAGGGCCGGGTTACGACCAAGGGCCGCCAGCTGGATGATCTGGCCTGGGATCAGCTGCGCGCGCTTCTGGGGGATCGCCCGCGCCGCGCGGATCTGCTGATCGAATATCTGCATCTGGTTCAGGATGAATACGGCCATCTGTCCGCCGCCCATCTGCGCGCCCTGGCCGAAGAGCTGCGCCTGTCCATGGCCGAAGTCTATGAGGTGGCGACGTTCTATGCCCATTTCGACGTGGTCAAGGAAGGCGAAACTCCGCCCCCCGCGCTGACCATCCGGGTGTGCGATTCCCTGTCCTGTGAACTGGCTGGCGCTCAGGCGCTCAAGGCCGCGCTGGAAGAGGGGCTGGATCCCGGCGAGGTGCGCGTGTTGCGCGCGCCCTGCATGGGGCGTTGTGACAGCGCGCCGACGCTGGAGCTGGGTCACAACCACATTGATTTCGCCACGCCGGAAAAGGTCAGGGCCGCGATCGCCGCGGGCGACACCCATCACAAGATGCCCGACTATCAGACCTTCGAGCAATACCGCGGCGAAGGTGGCTATAGCCGCCTGAGAGAGCTGCGCGAGAACGGCGACTGGGAGGCCGAATGGGACCGCATTCTGGGGGCCGGTCTGCGCGGGCTTGGCGGGGCGGGTTTTCCGGCTGGCAAGAAACTGCGCTTTGTGCGCGCCGAACCGGGGCCGCGCTATCTGGCGGTGAACGGGGACGAGGGCGAGCCGGGCACGTTCAAGGACCGCTTCCATCTGGAACGCACACCCCATCTGTTTCTTGAAGGCATGCTCTTTGCGGCATGGGCCGTCGAGGCGCAGACCTGCTTTATCTACATGCGCGACGAATACCCCGCGGTGCTGGAGATCTTGCGTCGTGAAATCAAGGCGCTGGAAGAAGCCGGTCTTGTGGAGGCAGGTTTTATCGACCTGCGGCGCGGAGCCGGGGCCTATATCTGCGGCGAAGAAAGCGCGATGATCGAATCCATCGAAGGCAAGCGCGGCCTGCCGCGTCACCGCCCGCCCTTCGTGGCCCAGGTCGGCATCTTCAACCGACCCACGCTGGTGCATAATGTCGAAACCCTGCACTGGATCGCCCGCATCCTGCGCGAAGGCCCCGAAATCCTGTCGTCAGTGGAACATAACGGGCGCATCGGCTTGCGCAGCTATTCGGTTTCGGGGCGCGTCAAGACCCCCGGCGTCTATGAACTGCCTGCCGGCTCGACCATCACCGAAATCATCGCCGCCGCCGGCGGGATGGCCCAGGGGCATGTGTTCAAAGCCTATCAGCCGGGTGGCCCGTCCTCGGGGCTGCTGCCTGCCTCGATGAATGACATCCCGCTGGATTTCGACACGCTCCAGCCCCATGGCACCTTCATCGGGTCTGCCGCCGTTGTGGTGCTGTCCGATCAGGACCGGGCACGGGATGCCGCGCTCAACATGCTGCGCTTTTTCGAGGACGAAAGCTGTGGTCAATGTACGCCCTGCCGGGTTGGCTGTGAAAAAGCGGTCAAGCTGATGCAGGCCGACACATGGGATCAGCCGCTGCTGGAAGAGCTGTGTCAAGCCATGTCTGATGCCTCGATCTGCGGTCTGGGGCAGGCGGCACCGAACCCTATCCGCCTGACAATGAAGCATTTTCCGAACGAACTGTGAAGCGGCAGCCTGTGCCGCCCGACCGGGTTGCCGTTCGCGGTTTGCACGATATCCGCGGCGTTCAGACGCGATGGCGTCTTTTCACCGCTCTCTGCGCGTATTAGGTGAGAAGAACCTAACAGTGTCGGGGCAGCATGGCGTTTTTCAAAAAGCTCAAGGACAAGCTCTTTCGTTCTTCTTCCAAGTTGGATGAGGGTCTGGAAGCGATTGTCGAAGATGGTGGTGTCGAGGAAGCGCTTGTCGAGGCGGCCGCACCCCCTGCGCCTGAACCCAAGCCCGTCCCCGAGCCCGAGCCGGAGCCCGCACCGGAGCCCAAGCCGGAGCCCGTCCCCGAGCCCGCACCAGAGATTGTGCCGGAGCCTGAGCCGGAGATCGTACCGGAGCCCGAGCCCGCGCCGATCCCCGAACCGGCACCGATCCCGGTCCCGCAACCCGAACCCATCCCCGCGCCGACACCGGTTGAAATCCCGACGCCTCAGCCCGAGCCGGAACCGGCCCCCGCGCCGATGGAAGAGCCGGTCTATATCGACCCCACTCCGGCCCCCGCACCTGTCGAGCTTCCGCCGGAAGCCCCGATGGAACTTGCGCCGCAGGTCACACCAAGCAAGGGTCTGCTGGGCCGCCTGTTCGGGCGCACCGAGGCCAAAACCGTCATCCGCCGCGAGCTGGATGACGATATGCTGGAACAGCTCGAAGAACTGCTGATCAGCGCGGATATGGGTGTGGACACAGCCCTGCGCGTCACCGCCAACATGGCCGAAGGCCGCATGGGCAAGCGCCTGTCGGTGCATGAGATCAAATCCCTGATGGCGCAGGAAATCGCGCGGATCATGGAGCCGGTGGCCAAACCTTTGCCGCTCTATCCCAAGCGGCCCCAAGTGGTGCTGGTGGTGGGGGTGAACGGCTCGGGCAAGACCACGACCATCGGCAAGCTGGCCTCGCAGTTCAAGGCGGCCGGCAAATCCGTGGTGATCGCGGCAGGCGACACGTTCCGCGCCGCCGCTGTCGAACAGCTTCAGGTCTGGGGCGAACGCGCCGGCGTGCCGGTTCTGACCGCACCCGAAGGCTCGGATCCGGCCTCTCTGGCCTTTGACGCCATGACACGCGCCGAAGCGGAGGGGGCGGATCTGTTGATGATCGACACCGCGGGCCGCCTGCAGAACCGCCAGGACCTGATGGAGGAACTGGCCAAGATCGTCCGCGTCATTCGCAAGAAGGATCAGACCGCGCCCCATAACACGTTGCTGGTGCTGGATGCGACCACGGGTCAGAACGCCCTCAGCCAGGTCAAGATCTTTCAGGAGGTGGCCGATGTCTCGGGCCTTGTGATGACCAAGCTGGACGGCACCGCCAAGGGCGGTGTGCTGGTGGCGCTGGCCGACAAGTTCGGCCTGCCCATCCACGCCATCGGTGTGGGCGAACAGATCGATGATCTTGCCCCCTTCGACCCCGAGGATTTCGCCGCGGCCCTCACCGGGCTTGAGCGCTAGGCACATCGAAATGGCACTCTGCATGCAAGACAGCCGCGGTCATCGACTGTCGCATCTCTGCGCGGGTTTGCGGGTGATCTGTGTGACAGGCCCGCTCAGCCCCGGACATCGGCTATAAGCGCCTGGCTCATCTCTCTGGAAGGCACCGAAGCAGGCAAGAGCCTGGCTTTGGCACTCGCGCTTTTGGCCGCATTCCTGCATGCGGTCTTCGGCGCGCTTCAGAAGGGCCGGCATGATCCCTGGTTGTCGCGCGGAGCGATTGATGCCTCATACGGGCTGATGGCGATGCCGCTGGCCCTGTTCGTGGTGCCCTGGCCCGAACCCTTCATGTGGCCGATCTTTGCAGGGGCTTTCGTGATCCATTCGATTTACAAGCTGCTGCAGGCGCAGGCCTATTCCAGGGGCGACTATACGGTGGTCTATCCCGTGGTGCGCGGCACCGGGCCCCTGGTGACCGTCCTTGGTGCCTATCTGATCTTCGGCGAGACCTTCACGGCCACGCAATGGTTGGGCATGGCGGTATTGCTGTCGGGGATTTTCGGGCTGGCGGTCTACAACCTGCTTTACCTGGTCAGCGCGCGCGACACGCTGGTACCTGCGCTGATCTTCGCGGTGGCCACGGGGCTGTTTGTTGCCCTATACACGACCTATGACGCCTATGGCATCCGCGCCACCGCCGATCCGTTCACCTTCCTGGCGTGGTTTTTCATGTTTGACGGAATCCTCATGCCCATCATCGCGACGCTGCGCTATCGTTCGATGGTCAATCCACCGACCCTGGCACCGCTGGCGCTGCGCGGTATCGTGGGGGGGATCATCGCGTTTTTCAGCTTTGGCGCGATCATGATGGCCACGCGGCTAGACAAGGTCGGAGAGGCGGCGATCCTGCGCGAGACATCCACGGTGTTTGCCGCGCTGATCGGCTGGCTGTTTCTGCGCGAGACCGTGGGGCCGCGCCGGGTGGCGCTTATGGGCTTGATCGCGCTGGGTGCAGTGATAGTTGAGATGGGCGGATAAGCGGAGCCGATGTGATGTCAGAACCCAAAGAGATTAACCCGATCCTGCGCCAGGTGCTGGAACTTGGCCCGCCGCTGGCGTTTTTCGTCATCTATCTGTGGCTGCGCGATCGGACCTTCACCTTTGGCGGGACCGAATATTCCGGCTTCATCGTGGCCACGGTGGTTTTTGTGCCGATCATGCTGTCGGCCATGGGCATCCTGTGGCGGCTGACGGGTCAACTCAGCCGCCTGCAGATTTTCACCGCCTTCATGGTGATCATTTTCGGTGGCCTGACCGCCTGGTTCAATGACGAGCGGTTCTTCAAGATGAAGACCACCATCGTCTATGGCATTTTCTCGGCCTTGCTGGGCATCGGGCTTTTGCAGAAACGCTCTTATCTTGAGTGGATCATGTCCGGCATGTTGCCGATGCAGCACGAGGGCTGGATGATCTTCACCCGCCGGCTGTGTCTGGCCTTTGCGGTGCTGGCGGTGGCCAATGAATTTGTCTGGCGCACCATGTCCACCGATCTCTGGGTCAAGATCGAGACCTTCGGCTTTCCGCTGGCGCTGTTCTTCTTCATGTGGTGGCAGATCATGGCCCTGCAACGCTATATGACCGAACCCGAGGCGGATGGCTCGCGCAAGTAGGCGCGCCATCCGGGCCGGTCAGATGGTGGCCTGCCAAAGCTCGATAAAGACGCAGTCGTCCCGATCCGCCTCGCCCAGAGCCGTTCCGAAGAACACGCCGTCAGCCAGCCAGTCAAACGCGCCGGGCGGGGTTTCGAACACCGCGCGGGTTCGCCCCAGATAGCTGCCGTCAGGCTGCGGGTACATCCGGCCTGCATTGGTGATCATGACGATCGTTCCATCATCAAAGCGGATGCAATAGCGCGCCTCGATATCATAGGACTGATCCGGCAGCAGGCGCGCGAAATCGGCCCCACCGGGCAGGATCACCCCTTTGACATCCTTGCCCAGAACCGCGCCGCCGGTGATCGCAAACACCGAGCGCTGTGACCCGTGGCTGGTGTCAAACTCGATCGCGGGGCCGATATCCGCGCGGATCGACAGGCAATGGACAAGCTCGGGTGCGTGCATCGGCTGTGTGGCACCAAGGTGAACACATGACATGGATCTTCCTTCTCTGCTGCGCCGCGCCCGCACGGTGCCGGCTCAATTGCTCTCTTGACCGGGCTCGGGCGCAGGCGTATCTCACATCCCACGTGGCGATTTGTGTCCAGCTTGCGGGCCACGTTAAACATCCCGCTAAATCGGCCTTGAGGAAAGCCCCCTTTCGCATGGCCCACACGTTCTGGGTTTTGCCGGGGGTTTTTTAATGCGCAGGGCGCATCAGGGAGACGAGACATGGCTCAAGACTGGAAACCGCGTACCAAGGCCGTGCATGGCGGCACCCGCCGCAGCCAGTATGGCGAGGTGAGCGAGGCGATCTTTCTCACGCAGGGCTTTGTCTATGACAGCGCCGAAGCCGCCGAGGCCCGCTTTATCGAGGCCGGGCCGGATGAATTCATCTATGCCCGCTATGGCAATCCCACGGTGGCGATGTTCGAGGACCGCATTGCCGGGCTGGAGGGGGCCGAGGATGCCTTTGCCACCGCAAGCGGCATGGCGGCGGTTTCGGGCGCGCTGATGTCGATGCTGCGCGCAGGCGATCACGTGGTGGCCGCGCGGGCGCTGTTTGGCTCGTGTCTTTATGTGCTGGAAGAGATCCTGACGCGTTATGGCGTCGAGGTGAGTTTCGTGGATGGCACCGATCTGGATGCCTGGAAGGTTGCGATCCGCAGCGACACCTCGGTGGTGTTTTTCGAATCGATCTCGAACCCCACGCTGGAAGTGATCGATATCAGTGCGGTCTGCGCGATGGCCCATGCGGTCGGCGCAAAGGTTCTGGTGGACAACGTCTTTGCCACGCCGGTGTTTTCGCGCGCGATCGAACTGGGCGCGGATGTGGTGATCTATTCAGCCACCAAACATATCGACGGGCAGGGGCGCGCGTTGGGCGGCGTGATCCTGGGCAGCCGCGCATATATCCGCAAGACGGTCGAGCCCTATATGAAACACACGGGCGGGGCGATGTCGCCCTTCACCGCCTGGGTGATGCTGAAGGGGCTGGAGACGCTGAGCCTGCGGGTCAATGCGCAGGCCGACAGCGCGCTTGCCCTGGCCGAGGCGCTGAACGGGCACAAGGCCCTGGCCCGTATGATCTATCCCGGTCATCCCTCGCATGAACAACATGCGCTGACGATGCGGCAGATGGCCAAGGGTGGCACGGTGTTGTCAGTCGATCTCAAGGGCGGACGGGACGCGGCCTTTGCGTTTCTCAATGCGCTCGACGTGGCAACGATCTCGAACAATCTGGGCGATGCCAAGACCATCGTGACCCATCCGGCCACCACGACCCACCAGCGCCTGCCGCAGGATCAGAAGGATGCGCTGGGCCTCACCTCGGGTCTGGTGCGGATTTCGGTCGGGCTCGAGGATTGCGACGATCTGATCGCCGATTTCACCCGGGCGCTGGCAGCCCTGTGATCTGAGCGCGGAGCGATTGTGCGGCTCAATACATGCGGCCGTTGCGCAAACGGTCCATGCAGTCAGAGAACGACGCTCGGGGGTAGCTCGCCTGCTTCCAGATCGGGGTTCTCATCCAGTAGCGCGACACACCCCGACACCATTCATGGTCGACGGATTTGACCGGGCAGAGCACGCCGCCCGCGTCGCGAATGCGCATCAGGCCGATCTCCTGATCTGCGGCTGTGATGATCGTGGCATCCGTGACAGCGGCGACACCATATCCCTGACCCATCAGGCTCGGTGCCGAATGCGCGACACACACATCTGTCTCCATCCCGATCAGTACCGCCGTTTTGCGTCCGGTGGCCTTGATCGTCTCCAGAATATCCGGCTGATCGCCGCATCCTGCAGGGCCGCATTGATCGTGTCGTTCAATGGACCGGAGTTGGGAATATCCTCGGACATCGTGACGATGGGACTCCCGATGCCATGGGCCGCGCGGATCAGCCAGGCGGCCTTGCCGATCACGGCCTGACATTACTCGCGGTCGTATTTGCGAAAGAAACTGTCCTGCATCTCGATCACGATAGCGGGCCCTTTGTCGTTCACAAGAACTGGCCCGAAGGGAAGGGGCTGCAAGCGGGCTTTGAGCATCCTGCAGCTGATCAGAACATGGTGTCTTGCTGGCGCAATGGCTCGGACAGGTAGAAAAGCTCGATCTGGCTGGCAAGCCCGCGCACCTCGTGCTCGCCGCAGGCCACGAAAGACTCCGGGCTTGCTTCGGCTATGGCTCTGGTTGCAAGGACCCGGTGCCCGACGGATTTGGTCAATCCTTCGATGCGGCTGGCCAGATTCACCGCGCCGCCCAGCACGGTAAAGTCCAGCCGCCCGGGGCTGCCGATATTACCATAGCTCACCTGCCCGGAATTGAGGCCAATGCCAATCTCAAGCTTTGCCTTGTTCGCCTGCGCCCGCTCCATGTTCAGCGCAGCCAGATCCGACAGGGCTTTTTGCGCGGCCCGGACAGCCTGGCGACATTGATCCGCGCGCGCGTCCGGCGTCGGTATGGCGAAGATGGACAGGATGCCATCGCCCATGAACTTGAGCACATCACCGTTCATTTCTTCCACGGCCTGAACAACGACGTCGAAATATCCGTTCAACGCGTCAAACAGATCTTCCTCATCTGCGGTGTCCGAGAGTTCGGTGAACCCACGCAGATCACAGAACATCACCACCGCTTCCAATGTGGTGCGCTCGCCGCGCCTGATGGTGCCGTCCCAGACAGCCTTTGACGGTCCGTCCCCCAGATATGTGCGCAGAAGACTTCTGGAGGATTTGCGCATGGTGATGGGTTCCATCGCCGAGGATAAAGACGGCAAAGCCGCCTCGATCATCGAAAGATGCTCGGATGAAAACCCGCTTTCAGCCTGGGTCACGAAGGTACAGCCATGCACAGAGCCATCGCCATAATGAAGCAGCGTGGCATAGTAATCCGTGCCACCAAGCTTTGCGTATTCGATGTAAGAGCCATGCTCGGTTTCCGGATCAAGCTGACGCAGGCTTTTGTGCAGGGGACGTCTGTTCTTCAGAATATACTCGAATGAGCTTCCGACATAATCGTCGGTCAGCAGACGCTCGTGAGTCACATCATAGCTTTCGGCTTTTTCAGGCGTCCAGATCACGCCCCAGGCAATCAGCAACGGATTTGCAAAGCGTTGGCCGATGTTCACCCGCCAAAGCGGAACACCCGCATCAATCAACGCAATGCAGAAATGGGAAACCACCTTCACAGGATCACCCGAGCGGCGACCCTCGGTGTTCATCCAATCGACAAGTTTGGCAATGTGATCCATGGGATCAGGTTACGCGGGCCACAGAGGAAGGGAAATGGTCAAAACCCGCGATGTTGCCGAAGGGGATGGCGGTGGCCAGACAGCCTTGCGCCTGTCTTGCGCCGCTTGCCCCGGATCACGGCGCTGATCTTCAAGGCGCGCGTCCGTAAAACCCGATCCGCTCTTCATCGGAAAACTGCACGCCGGGGCGTTCATAGTAAGACAGCACCGCGATGATGCGGGCGCGCGATCCCTTGACCGGAGTGACGCGGTGGGCCGTGTTGCGGCCCTTGAACACGTTCACGGTTCCCGGTGTGACCGTCATCATGCGTACCGCGTCGTCCTGACCGTTGAGCAGCCGGGCCACGCCCTCGTAATTGGGATCATCCGCGCTGCGCAGGTCCGAGCGGTAGGCAAATGCGCCGCCCTCATCTGGGGGCTGCAGCAGCAGGGTGGTGGTGAATTCAGAGCGATCGAAATGCCAGTTCAGCTCCTGACCTTCGTGATAGGACATCACGTTCAGCCGGGCCATGGTATCCTCCATCT
>NZ_JBASXK010000012.1:0-2756 GCF_049276915.1 Aestuariivita sp.
TGCCCCGCGCCATGGGACTTTGGAACTAAATCAACGGCCCCAAGGAGGGCCAAACAGAGGAGGAAAACATATGTCATTCATGAAACACCTAGGGGCTGTCAGCGTTGCCGTCGCCCTGTCGATTGCCGCACCACTGAGTGCGCAGAACGTCAAGATTGCGCTGGATTCTGCGAAGGACCTGGAAAACTCGGGGACCTATATCTGGGCGCATACGTTTTCGGAATATCTCAATGCCAACGGCATGGAAGCCGAGGAATTCGAGCGCGGCGCGCTCGGCGATGAAGCCGAAAAGATGGATCAGGTGCAGCAAGGCCTGCTCGAAGTGTCCCTGTCCGATACCAAGCGCGTCGGCGCTTTGGATGGCAACATCATACCGCTGACCTTGCCCTATCTGTTTCCCGACTGGGCCACTGCGGACCGCGCGCTGGCCAATGGCATGCTGGACAAGATCAACGAAGGCACCACCCCACAAGGCGTACGTGTGATCGCCAATGTTGCGTTGGGATCTGCGGCGGGTATCTTCAACACCAAGAAACCGGTGAATACTGCGGCCGACATGGCAGACCTGC
Organism: Aestuariivita sp.; assembly: GCF_049276915.1. Lineage (NCBI taxonomy): Bacteria > Pseudomonadati > Pseudomonadota > Alphaproteobacteria > Rhodobacterales > Paracoccaceae > Aestuariivita > Aestuariivita sp. The sequence goes on from NZ_JBASXK010000012.1 coordinate 570, forward strand.
GGATGCGCGCGCTTGATGACGCGCAGATCGGCGTCTACCAGCTCTGGGGCACCAACGGCACAATCGTGGCATGGGACGAGGTGCCGAACGCGCTGCAAACCGGAATCGCTGACGGCTATCTGAACCCGCCAATGGTGCCGATCATGTTTGGGCACACGGGCTTCATCAAATACTTTACGAACGCGAAAGTCGGTCTTGGCAGCCGTACAGCCATTGTCTCCGAGGATTGGTTCCAAGGCCTGTCGCCAGAGCAGCAAAAGATCGTGATGGATGGTGCGGCAGCCGCGACAAAAGCAAACCGCGAATGGCTGGCCACACGCACGAGCGAGCTGGACGCCCTACGCGAAGCAGGCATTGAGGTGACCGAACTGACACCCGAAGCGTGGGCCGAGTTCAAAGCGCTCAGCACACCGCTGCACAATACGGTTCCGCTACCCGAAGGTTCGCTTGCCGCGTGGCAAGCTGCGATCGGGGAATAAGACCTCATGCGTGCGGCGATAACATGGCTTGACCGTATCTCAGCCTTTGCTGACCGCATCGCCCTTCTGGGGGCGGTGTTGGCGGTGATTGCAATGGTCATGCTTGCCGGTTGGCAGGCCGCCGCGCGCTACATTATTGATCAACCCCCGTCATGGACCGAAGAGCTTGCTCGTTTCATGATGGTCTGGGCAGGGCTTTTGGGCGCGTCCTGTGCCTTTCGCGCAAATGCGGACCCTTCGCTTTTTCCTGCAGCCCGCGAACGTACCGACAGCGTTGGCAGGGTCTTTGCCGTGATCCGCTCGATTGGGGCGCTTGTCTTTATCACACCTATTCTGTGGTACAGCGTCTTTGGTCTGAACGGGCGCGCAAGTTCGGGCTATATCGCGCGCAATGCCAAACAAATGGCGGAAACCGTTGATGTACCGATGTCTGTTTTCGCCATAGCTGTGCCGATCGGTTTCGGCCTGATCCTGCTTCATTTGCTGTCCCATCTTGCAACGGCGCTAAGTGGCAGAGATGCATCATGAAACTGCTGTTGGCCGGTTTGTTTAACGAGACCAACACGTTTTCCCCAATTCCCGTCGGGCGCAAAGCCTTTGCTGACAAACTGATCACCCGCACGCCTACCGCCCAGCCCCCGGTTCCATGCACCATGCCGCTGCATATCTGGCGCGCATCAGGCGAGGCGAAAGGCTGGGACGTCGTAGACAGCCTTGCCGCATGGGCGCAGCCTGCGGGCATGGTCGGGCGTAGGGTCTATGAAGAGTTCCGCGACTTTATTCTGGAAGACATCGCACGCGAACAGCCCGACATCCTGATGCTGTCGATGCACGGCGCGATGGTTGCCGAAGGATACGATGATTGCGAGGGTGATTTGATGGCCCGTGCCCGCGCACTCCTTGGGCCTGATGCGGTTATCTCGCTTGAGATTGATCCCCATTGCCACCTGACCCCGCAGATGTTGGAAGCAGCGACGCTGATCGTTTGCTTTAAGGAATATCCGCATACGGACGTGCCGGACCGCGCGCATGATCTGTTTGCCTTAACGGTTGATGCAGCCGAGGGGCACACCCGCCCCGTGATGCGCGATTTCGATTGCCGGATGGTATCGATGTATCCGACGCAAAGCCCTGTCATGCGCTCCTTTGTGGATGACATGATGGCAGCAGAAGGACAGGACGGGGTTTTGTCTTTGTCGCTCGCGCATGGGTTTCCCTACGGAGATACTTCGGTGACCGGAACGCGGATGCTGGCAATCACGGACGGGGATGCTGAACTGGCTGCACGGGTGGCCGAAGATTTTGGCATACGTCTGTGGGATAATCGCGAGGCGCTGCGCATAAATTGGCCCGACATTGATACTGCGTTGGACCGCGCCGAGGCTGCCACCACCTTTCCTGTGGTGCTTGCCGACACCGCCGACAACGCAGGCGGCGGTGCACCATCTGATAGCACATTTGTCCTGCAAGAGGTCTTAAGGCGCGGCATGAAAGACGTAGCCATGGCCGTCTATTGGGACCCTGTGCTGGTCGATATGTGCCGCGATGCCGGTGTTGGTGCACGCATGCGTGTACGGCTGGGCGGCAAACGATCCCAGGCGTCAGGCGATGCCATTGATCTTGATGTGACTGTCCGCGCGATCCGCGAAGATATGGTGCAGGACTTTGGCGTGGTACCATCGCCCTTTGGCACGGGGGTCTGGCTCGA
>NZ_JBASXK010000013.1:0-11047 GCF_049276915.1 Aestuariivita sp.
GTCAGATTCAGTCCAACCTCGAGTTCTTCCCCGAAGACCTGTTCCGCGGCATGTTCGCTGAAACAACCGGATTCGCGGCCCGTGTCATTGATGATCTCTAAAGCACCCACCGGGCGATCCGCCCATACCAAGATGATTGACCCAAAGTCATGACCGTCACGTTTACCCCCAGCGTCCTGACCATCAACCCTGGAAAGCTGGAGTACCACACGCTGGAACCCCACCTGACATGGACGGTTTGGTGCGCACAGAATCTTCCGAAAGCGGTAACGGAAAAGATCGTATATCGCCTGAAGACTCTCTTGTGCCGCAAAGGCGTTTTCAGCGGGGACTGGGATGACAAGAAACACCCGTTCATGATGCGTGAAGAATTCCTGCTGATTGCGGATCTGAACAGTGTTCTGAGCGACTTTAGAAGTTCGCTTTGGTACGCGCAGGGCCGCGATGCAATCGCGCGTGGGCAGCGGTTTTCTCACAAGGACCGCGTTGCAACCACTCTGCCCGAGCTTGACGAGATTTTCTCGGGCTACCTCGTTCCGCTGCTGGAAACGATGCAGCGTGATGGATATGTGCAGCGCCCCGGAACCGACCTGCCCGAGGCGATGATTGGCCGGGACGGCACTCTGATCAAGACCGCCCATGGCACACATCGTCTGGCTTCGGCCAAAGTATGCGGGGTGACCCAAGGCTTTCCCGTCAAGGTCGTCGGAGTTCATCGTATCTGGCTGGACAGCCTGCCAGACAAGAACCCCGATCAGATCAAGAGCGCGCTCAAACAGATCGAGGCTGCCTATCAATAGGTCTCCCTGTCTGGGTGGATGTGCTCAGAACCAGGTCTCGGCCATGTCAAACGCGCTTTGGTCATTGGCCATCAATGTCTCGGCCCAGCCCTTGGTGCGCACCAGTTCACGCGCATAAAAATAGCGTGCGGCCTGGCCTTTGCCTTGCAGGAACGGGCTGTCACCATCGCGGGCGGCGACACGCCGCGCGGCTTGCGAAATGCGCAGCCACATCCAGCCCATCACAACATGGCCCATGCAATCCAGAAACAGGGTCGCGTTCGCCAAACCGCGTTCTGGTGACGCCATGATCTGAGCGGAAAGGTGCATTGTGACGTTTTCGATACGATCAACCGCCTCGGCAAGCGGTGCTGCGAATTCCGACCCTTCGGCGGCCGCGATGTCGGCGCGCATGGCGGCCAAAAGCGCCTTGAACGAAGCCCCGCCGTTCATCATCACTTTGCGGCCCAGAATATCCATGCCTTGAATGCCATGCGTGCCCTCATGGATATGGTTCAGCCGGTTATCGCGGTAATACCGCTCGACATGATAGTCGCGCGTATAGCCCGCTCCGCCCAGCACCTGAATGGCGTGTTTGTTTGCCTCAAGGCAGAATTCGGAAGGCCATGACTTGGTGATGGGCGTCAGCATCTCCAGCAGAATGCCCGCTTCTGTATCCCCCTGACGCTCGCGGTCCACAAGACCGGTGCAGAAGATCGACAGGGCCAAAGAGGCCTCGACCGCCGCTTTTTGCGCCACAAGCAGACGCCGCACATCCGCATGTTCGATAATCGCCAGTTGCGGGCTGAGCGGGTCTTTGCCCGTGGGCGAGCGGCCCTGCGGGCGTTCGCGCGCATAACTGAGCGACGCCTGATAGCCCGCCTGACCCAATGCGGTGGCACCCATGCCAACGCCGATCCGCGCCTCGTTCATCATCTGGAACATATAGCTCAGGCCCTTGTTTGGCTCGCCCAGCAACTCGCCAATGCATGCGCCTTGGTCACCGAAATTCAGCGCGCAATTCGTGGTACCGCGATATCCCATCTTGTGGTTCAGACCGGCAAGCGTGACGTCGTTGCCGCTGCCATCCGCGCGCAGCTTCGGAACGATGAAAAGCGAAATCCCCTTTACGCCGGCAGGTGCCCCCGGGATCCTGGCCAGAACCATATGCATAATGTTTTCGCTGATCTCCTGCTCACCGCCGGAAATCCACATCTTGTGACCCGAGATGGCATAGCGCCCGTCTTCCATGGGGTGCGCGCGCGTGGTGATATCCGACAAAGACGATCCCGCCTGCGGCTCGCTCAGGCACATTGTGCCAAAGTACCGTCCTTCGGCCATGGGTTCGAGATAACGCTTTTTCTGATCCTCAGATCCGAAAGACTGGATCAGCCGCCCCGCACCGACAGTCAGCAACCCATATCCGGCAAGCGAGATGTTGGAGGCCGAAAACACGAACGCCGCCGCCTGATGCACCGTTTCCGGCAACCCCATTCCACCGCTTTCCGGCGCAAATCCAGAGCCTATGAAACCGGCTGCCACCTGCGCGCGCACCGCGGCAATCGCCTGATCCGGAATCACCGCGCGCCCTTCGACATACCGGGGTTCATTCTCATCCAGCAGTTTGCCCAGCGGCAGGAAATGATCGGTCGAGATCTGATCGGCGGTATCCAGAATACCCATGACCGCCTCGCGGTCGATCTCGGTACCGTCAAGCAGCTCTTCAAGCCGGGCCACCTCAAACAGCTGAAACAGCAGATCATCGCGATCATAGGCACGCATGGGTATCCTCCTCTTTGGGCGGACCATATGTCATGGGACAGGCCTCTGCCCACTCTGACCCTGCGGCAGTTGTTTTCAGAAGGCAAAGACCGTATCTGGACACGATCAACGGCAAGGACATATGCGCGTGGCAAACCACCTCTATCAGAACGACCTGCCCGACGGGCTGGACCTCGGCCCGGTTGTGGCGATTGATTGCGAAACAATGGGTCTCAATCCCCATCGCGACAGGCTGTGTCTGATCCAGATGTCAGGCGGCGATGGCAATGCACATATCGTGCAGGTATCCAAAGGCCAAAGCGCAGCGCCCAACCTCTGCGCGATGCTGGAAAACCCTGAGGTTCTCAAGATCTTTCATTTCGGCCGGTTCGACATCGCGGCCCTTTACCATGCGTTCGGCGCGCTGACCGCGCCGGTCTATTGCACGAAGATCGCCAGCCGCCTGATCCGAACCTATACCGACCGGCACGGGCTGAAGAACCTGCTGCAGGAAATGCTGGGCATCGATATCTCAAAGCACCAGCAGATGAGCGATTGGGGTGCCGCAACTCTGACCGAGGCGCAGTTGGATTACGCCGCATCGGACGTTCTCTACCTGCATCAGTTGATGGCGCATCTGAACGCCCGGCTCGAGCGCGAAGGGCGCAGTGACCTGGCGCAATCCTGTTTCGACTTCCTGCCGACCCGGGCAAGACTGGATCTGGAGGGGTGGCCCGAAACGGACATCTTTGCGCATACATGAGCACGTTTCAGGATACCGCCCGCCAGGTCATCAAAGCCGAGGCTGAGGCGCTTGTGACCCTGGCCGAAAGCCTGGACGAACAATTCGATGCGGCCGTGACCAAGATCCTGGAAACCAAGGGCCGGGTCATCGTCACGGGCATTGGCAAATCCGGACATATCGCCAGAAAGATCACCGCCACTCTGGCCAGCACCGGAACGCCTGCGCAATTCGTCCATCCTGCCGAGGCCAGCCACGGCGATCTGGGCATGATCACGCGCGCCGACACTGTGCTGGCCATCTCGAACTCGGGCGAAGCTCCCGAACTGGCCAATTTGCTGGCCTATGCCCGGCGCTTTGACATCCCGCTGATCGGGATGACGAGCCGGATCGGCAGCGCCCTGGCCAGCCAGTCGGATATCGTTCTGCCCCTGCCAACCGTAGGCGAAGCCTGTGGCACCGGTGTGGTGCCCACATGTTCGACAACCATGACGCTTGCCCTGGGCGATGCATTGGCGGTGGCCCTGATGAAACATCGCAGCTTTACGGCTGAACACTTCCGCGAGTTTCATCCGGGCGGCAAACTGGGCGCACAGCTCAGCCGTGTGCGCGATCTGATGCATTCAACAGATGAACTTCCCCTTGCCAAAAGCGGCACCGCGATGAGCGATGCCCTCTTGATCATGAGCGAAAAAGGCTTTGGCGTGGTCGGTGTGACGGATGCCGATGGTCGCCTTGTGGGCATCATTACGGACGGAGACCTCAGACGGCACATGGATGGTCTGCTGGAGCGCAATGTGGACGAGGTCATGACACATCATCCGCGCACGATTGATCCAGAGTCTCTGGCGGAAAAAGCCGTCGCCATGATGTCTCTGCCGTCGCCGCAGATCACCTGTCTGTTTGTTGTGGATACCGCGGGCAATCTTCCTGTTGGTCTGATCCATATCCATGACTGCCTGCGCGCAGGCCTTGGATAGGGGGCACATGTGGATCGCTATTCCCGTCTTGTCGCGTTCCTGAAGGTACTTCTGCCTCTGACCGCGCTTGGATTGCTGTCCACTCTGTTTCTTTTGTCGCGCAGCGTCGATCCGAGCTCGACCATCCCGTTTGGCGAAGCAGAGATCACAGAGCGTTTGCGCGAGGGACGCATCACCGGACCCCATTACTCGGGAACAACGCCCGGGGGTGACCAGATCACCGTGACAGCCACCTCGGCGAAACCGGGTAGTCTGGGGTCACTCGCAGAGGCGGATGGCCTGCGTGCCCAGATCGACTTTTCAGGTGGTGGCAGTCTCCGTCTGAGCGCTCAGACGGGGACATTTGATCCGGAAAATGACATTGCGCGGTTCAGCGGCGATGTGCTGATTGAAACGGCAACGGGCTATACCCTGACCACGGACGCACTTGAAACCCGGATCAAGGGGCTGGGTGCGCGCAGTGATGGACCGGTCGAAGGCGATAGTCCGCTGGGGCACTTGCAGGCAGGGCAGATGGAGCTCACATCGAATAACGACACCAACAATGCCCATTTGCTTTTCAAGAACGGGGTTAAGCTGGTATACGACCCCAAAGATACGAAAGATGCTCCGTGACAATGTTGCGTGTTTTGATTGCATGTGTGGGTTTTCTGACAGTGGCCAGCGCGTCATTGGCGCAGGAAACACGCGTTTCGTTTGGCTCACTTCAGGTGGATCCGACATTGCCTGTCGAGGTCACAGCCGATGCGCTGAATGTCGATCAGGAAACAGGCGAAGCCGTGTTTGATGGCAATGTGCTGATCGCACAGGGCGACATGCGCTTGTCCGCTCCGCGTGTTCTGGTTGTCTACAACACGGAAACAAGCGCGATTGCACGCATGGAAGCCACAGGCGGCGTGACATTGGTCAACGGGCCGGACGCCGCCGAATCAGAGCGTGCGGACTATACGATCGACAGCGGCGTCATTGTCATGACGGGCAATGTTCTTCTTACCCAGGGACCAAGCGCGCTGACGTCCGACAAGATGACCGTGAACCTGTCAACCGGATCTGCCCAGATGGTTGGGCGGGTGAAAACCATCCTGCGCAGCGGCGATCAGTAGTGCCGCGCCCGGACCTGAAAGTCACCCAAGGGGCCGGCGGCTTGCGCATCGAGAAGCTGCGAAAATCCTTCCGCAAGCGTCTTGTGATCCGGGATGTGACGATGTCACTGGATCAGGGAGAGGTGGTCGCACTTCTGGGCCCCAACGGATCCGGCAAGACAACGACCTTCTACGTCATTGCCGGGCTGATCTTTCCCGAAGCCGGCAAAGTCACGCTGGATGGGCAGGATCTGACCTCATTGCCGATGTATCGCCGCGCGCGGCTTGGCATCGGATACCTTCCACAAGAGATGTCGATCTTTCGCGGCCTGAATGTCGAAGACAACATCTCGGCCATTCTCGATATCTCCCAGACGGACCGCCACAAAAAGCGCGAGCGCCTTGAGGAGTTGCTCTCGGAGTTCTCGATCGAACACCTGCGCCGCGCCCCTGCTCTGGCTTTGTCAGGCGGAGAACGCCGCCGAGTTGAAATTGCGCGCTGCCTTGCCGCAGACCCCAAGTATCTGCTTTTGGATGAACCCTTTGCAGGCGTTGATCCGATCTCGGTCGGGGATATTCGGAATCTTGTCGCTGACCTCAAAAAACGGGGAATCGGCGTATTGATCACGGACCACAATGTGCGCGAGACCCTCGAAATCGTGGATCGCGCCTATATCCTGCACGATGGGCAGGTATTGATGTCCGGCACCCCCAAAGACGTGGTGGAAAACGAGAACGTTCGCAGGGTCTATCTTGGCGACAGCTTTCGCATTTCCTGACAGCGGGATTTCACCGGGAGGCTCAGATTTCGTGAGCCGTCGCATCGCTTTTCATTGACAGATCGGGGTCGCATCGCCTCAAATGAAACCATGGTTCTGCAATGGTCCCAGTCGATTGTTCCCGTCCTCCGTTCGCGGACAGGGACAGATCAAACTCAAGATCCGCGTGGCACCACACCACCCAATCAAAGCTGAAAAATCACGAGCCCCGGATCAACCGGGGTCGGCAGGTTTTTAGCGATCAATGTGAAGGAGACCACATGCGCTACCAGATAACTGGAAAACAAATCGATATCGGTGCTGCGCTGCAGACCCATGTCGAAACCGAACTTGGGACGATCGTTGAAAAATACGCTGAACGGCCCACCGATGCGAATATCGTGTTTTCCAAATCCGCGTATGAATTCGTCTGTGAAGCAACCGTGCACCTTTCCACCGGTCTGACGGCTCAGGCAAAGGCTCATGCCACCGAGATCTACGCAGCTTTTGACGAGTGCTCCGAGAAAATGGAGAAGCAACTGCGGCGCTACAAGCGGCGGCTCAAGGACCACCACAAGGACCGCGTGGAACCTGTTGAACTTTTTGGTGCGTCCTCGTATATCCTCGCCTCGGAAGAAGTCAGTGATGAAAATGAGCCGGAATCGCTCCAACCGATCATCGTGGCAGAGATGCAAACCAAGATACCGTCCTTGTCGGTTGGGGAAGCTGTAATGCAGATGGAGTTGGCAGGGGCACCGGTTCTTGTCTTCAAGAACGAAAGCAAAGACAGGGTGAACGTCGTGTATCGCCGGGATGACGGCAATATCGGATGGATTGACCCGGGAAATTAACCGACTATTTGGGAACGCCCGTTACAAGCGGCGGCATGGAGCAAATTCGGATGGAACTTTCCAGAATCCTCAAGCCCGAGGGCGTCAAGGTCCTGTCGACGGTCTCGAGCAAGAAGAGACTGTTTCAGGATATCGGAGATCTGGCCAGTTCGGTCTATGGTTTGCCTACGGGTGCAACCGTGGATGCTTTGTTGGAACGCGAAAGCCTTGGCCCCACCGGTGTGGGCCATGGCGTCGCCCTGCCCCATGCCCGCATGGACGGGCTTGAGGCAGTTTCCGGCATCTTTGTGCTGCTGGAAAAGCCGATTGATTTTGGCGCAGTCGATCGCCAGCCGGTGGACATCGCCTTTGCACTCTTCGCCCCGGAAGAGGCAGGTGTGGAGCACCTCAAGGCGCTGGCGCTTGTGTCGCGCACGCTGCGCGAACCTGCGCTTTGCGCCAAGCTTCGCGCCAATACTGACGCGGCCACTCTCTATGCTATTCTGACAGAAGGCAGGTCGGTTCAGGCCGCCTGATGTTGCCTTAGCGTTTCCGCCAGGCCCCGAAGCCGAACTGCATATAGTCGCGCTGATAGACATCAGCAGCCTGCGCTTCCAACCCGTCGTCGTAAATCTCTGACAATTGATAGGGCGTGTCGGCATCCGGCACACTTGGAACAGGTGTCGGCGTGCAACCGACTTTGGCTGCAAGGGCGGGCAGGTCCGTCATCATCTCATCGGCACGGATAACCAGATCAGGCACCGCAAACTCGCTGAAGCCCTGAAGAAACTGGGCCTGTGAACACCAGAAAGCATCCACACGCAAAGCTGTCTGGCCTGCCAGATTGGCTTTGATGAAATCAAGGAACGCTGAAAACGCAGCGCGGTGATCCTGAGCCGAGTATCCCTCATCTGGCATCTCTTCAGGGATGGGCAGGTTGAAGTTCTTGCGCAGGCTACGGCGGATTTGCGCATAGTTGCCCGAACCGGTCGACAGAATCTTTGAACAAAAGGCGTGATGCGCCCGCTCCAAGGGATGCGGCAGCACGGTAAAGCGGCGATGACCGGGGTGGCTGCGCATCCAGTTGCGCAGATCCTGCTGGTTCATCTTGCGGATCAGATCACGGCGCGAGACGCCATCAAGGGCGGCCAGCCACGCCTCGACCTGGTGTTCCGGCCCGCCCTTGATCGGCAGATACATCAGCGGAGCGTCTTTCGCCGCGACATAGCTGGGCACGGCGGCCCCGCGCCTGGGTTCGAAATTTGGCGTGCGGGTCAGGTTGAACTGATCCATCCGGGCCAACGCATCCTGCATCTGGCCGGGATTGGCGACCTTCTCGGTCAGTGGTTGCGGGTTCTGCCGTTTGAGGTTCTTGGACAGACCTTCCAGTTGCGCCTCGACACCCAGCCATTTGGCCAGACCGTTCATCACCTCGATGGATTGCAGGTCTTCATAGGCGACATAGAACGGGGTCTGTCCACTTGTCTGAAGCCGGTTCAGCAGCATGACCTGAAACTCTTGCAACGCATCCACATGGGCGGCGAATTCATCGGGGTCAAAGCGCGCCTTGGCCTCTTTGCGCTTTTGCCCATTCGTGAGTTTCCCCTGACCTGTGGCCTGCGAGATCTTCCACGAGACGTATCTGTCCACCGGATTGCGCGTCAGGATGATCTTGGCACAGCCCGGATCGTCCAGAATCATGTCCAGAACCCGAGGATCGTGATCGTGGAAGTACCGAAACCCGCCCAGCAAGGCGGGCTGACGTTTGATCATGGACAGCAGGCGGATCGGGTCCGCGTCCCTCTCGGCCAGAGTGATGCCCAGAACGTCATCATGCGTCGGATAGCCGATGAAATGGGGGTTGAACGCCTCTCCATAGCAGGTGACGCCGTCAAAGGCGTTCAGATTGGTCTCAAGGAAATTCGATCCTGTGCGCATCTCGGCAAAGACCGTGAAATATTCAAAGCGCGCCATTGCGGATCACCTGACCAGATAGGGTTTGCGCGGCTGCGGCGGTTTGTTGACCGGCACGGGATTGACCGGAAAATCCCCCATCAGATAGGGATGCATCCCCTGGTTCTTGAGGTTCTGCAGGAACTGGCCGAACCCATCCAGATTGACCATCTTGGGTGCCTCTGAAAGCCGGCGGTCATGCACGGTGCCAATCTCATCGAGGATGGTTTGCAAAGGCTCCATTGGGGCTTCGATGAATTCCGCCATTGTCCAGATTCGAATGCGCGCCTTGGAATGGACGGAACGAAGCACATCCAGATGTTTGCTTTCCTTGCGCTGAAGATCCGCCGCTTCGGCCCTCAGATCGGCAAAATTGCGATTGGTGCGGAACAAGGGCACGGCCCAGGCCCCCGAAATGACCGAGATCTGTGCATTCGGGTCTCTTGCCAAAAGCGAACCGACTTTCTGGTTGTCACCAGGGCCATATTGGAACACTTGCCGTTCGCCGCGCGTGTTCCAGATCAGGCTTGTCAGAAAGGCCTTGGGTTCATAATCGCGGGTCTTGGCGCTATCGCTCAGACAGCCGTTGATCATGCTCTGCCCGCCCGCGAACTCGGCACGTTCCTTGGCAAAGAGATGGCCATGCACCCGCGCACCCGTCGACTTGAACAGCCAGGTTTCAAAATCCTCGAACAGTTCGGAAAAGCCTTCAAACACCGAGTACGGGCTGCATGTGACCCCGTTTTCCCAGTCCTCGTTGGGAAAGCGGCTGTGCATGTAAAGGCCGGGTCGCCCCCGGGTACGTCGCTCGACAGCCTTGGCGAAAATGCGGTCAATCTTGCCGGGGCTGGGTTCTGTCTGTTTCGCCTCACTGTCACGGGCTTCAAGAAAGACCTCATAAAGCCGCTTGGCCCGAGGCCAGATCTTGCGCGCGACAAAACAATCGGACCTGCGCAGCAATTGCAGGTGATCATCGTAAAAGATGTGCGGCTTGCCCTGGAAATCGAACTTGGACAGGGTCAGCGACCGGCTTTCGATGTTGCCGGAGTAAAGCCGCACAAGTGTCTGGAAATAACTTTCGTCCGGGATCCAGACCTGGCTGAAATATGCGTCGTAGCGTTGGCGTTCGGGATCTTGCAGAATGGCGGACAGAGTCTGTCGGGTCAGGCACCACCACTGGCTGCCCATATGTGGCACAAGGCCTGACGGCAAGCGGCGTTTCAGGCGCAGTCTGCGCTGTATATCCACACTGAGGTCGAACAGGGCACGATGCCGTTTCCACGAAAACGGAAACCGCAAAGTAAAGCGTTCTTCATCGAGGCCACCCATTGTCCAAGGCACATCAGCCGTCGTCGCGCTTTCGATGAAATCCGTGCGCGGACTGCCCGCAAGATACTCGACCAGTTCCCTGACCGGGCGCAGCGGCAGACATGAACCAGAGGTCAGATAGACATGGCTGACGTCTTCATAACCTGCCAACATCAGCTCGCAAGCCGACTGCGTAGCCGCAACCAGACCCCACCGGCCCCATTCGCATCTGTGGCGCTTGGAAAACCGGATCAGCGGGTCTCCGGACAACGCATCCTCAAACGCGCGGTAAGCCTTTCGCGAGACGTTCTGATCGACATGGATCACGACCGGACACCCTGCGGCGGTCCAATGACGGGCAACTTGTTCGGCCCTATGCAGCGCAGTATGCACCAGCATGACAATCCCGACCGTCATGCCCAGTTCCCTTTGGACATCAGGCCAAGGATCTCGAGTTGGCGCCAGTTGATGTATTTCTCGCTCCACTTGCACCACAGCTCGGGGTTCTCGGCGAGCTGCTCTGCATAGGCACGATACTCGACCGAGGCCGAATAGTGTTGCTTGCGATCCAGCTCCTCTTTGGCCTTTTGGGTAAACGTGTCGATGAATTTGGCATGCAGCAACACGCCCGATGCTTTCTCCCCCCCCCCCATTCGTCATACACAAGGTTCAGACCACGCGGCAAAAGCATGTGTGTGGAACTGACATAGACATATCGACTGTCCCACTTCACCAGCGGGATCTTGTTCAGCGCAGGGGCCAGAGCGGGTTTGTCAGGAAAGAACACACGGCTGCGCGGGCCGCCCTGAATCCAGAGATTGCCGAAGCGCTTGTTCTTTTTCATCGTGTAGTTG
>NZ_JBASXK010000014.1:0-2346 GCF_049276915.1 Aestuariivita sp.
AAATAAGCCATATTTTTCAGGTGTTTTTGGTGACCCCGGCAGGATTCGAACCTGCAACCTGCCCCTTAGGAGGGGGCTGCTCTATCCAGTTGAGCCACGGGGCCGCTGGGCGTCTTCATACAAGCCCCTCAGCGGTTTGTCATCTTCTGACCTGCATGCTTGCCCCATTGGCCGTGTTTGCGATAACACTTGGGAAAGACGAAGCCACAAGGGCCATTCCATGTCGATCGAGCACAAACGTCCCCTTACACTGCGCGATGTATCCGAAGCATCCGGCGTCTCGGAAATGACCGTAAGCCGGGTTCTGCGCAATCGTGGTGACGTGTCGGACGCAACCCGCACGCGCGTGCTGGCTGCCGCGAAAGAGCTGGGCTATGTTCCGAACAAGATCGCCGGTGCGCTGGCGTCCAGCCGTGTCAATCTGGTGGCGGTGATCATTCCATCCCTGTCAAACATGGTCTTTCCCGAAGTTCTGACCGGCATCAATCAGGTGCTGGAAGACACCGAGTTGCAGCCCGTCGTCGGCGTCACCGATTACCTGCCCGAAAAAGAGGAACGCGTTTTGTATGAAATGCTGTCCTGGCGACCCTCAGGTGTGATCATCGCGGGGCTGGAACACTCGGATGCGGCCCGCGCGATGCTTGAAGCTGCCGGAATACCCGTGGTCGAGGTGATGGACAGCGACGGCACACCGGTCGATGCAATGGTCGGGATTTCCCACCGACGCGCCGGGCGCGAAATGGCCAAGGCCATTCTCAAGGCCGGCTATCAGCGGATCGGGTTCATGGGCACCAAGATGCCGCTGGATCACCGCGCACGCAAACGCTTTGAGGGCTTTACCGAGCATCTGGCGAAATCCGGCGTCGAGATCGAGGATCGCGCATTCTACTCTGGCGGGTCGGCTCTGGCCAAAGGGCGTGAGATGACAGCAGACATGCTGGAACGGTCGCCCGATCTGGATTTTCTCTATTATTCCAACGATCTGATCGGTGCCGGAGGATTGCTGTATCTTGTTGAGCAAGGCATCGACATCCCCGGACAGATTGGTCTTGCTGGCTTTAACGGTGTCGAGTTGCTGCAGGGCCTGCCCCGGCAACTGGCCACGATGGATTCCTGCCGGGTAGAGATCGGGCGCAAAGCCGCCGAGATCGTGGCGACGCTTCTGGAAAATCCCGAGGCGCAGATCGAAAAGATCGTGACCCTGTCGCCCAAGATCTCTTATGGCGATACGCTGCGCCGTCGATAAATGATGGCGCGGCCGCAGCTGGATACCAAAGCAGCGCGTCGTCTGTTCCTACACAAACACGGGCTGGCGGATCAACCGGCAGGCACGGGGAAAGGCGGCGACCTGCATGCGGTGATCCAAGACCTGGGGTTCGTGCAACTGGACAGCATCAACACCGTCGCACGCGCCCATGACATGATCCTGTTTGCCCGCAGGTCGGGGTATCGCCCGGGCAATCTGCAACGGCTTTACGAGAAAGACCGCGCGCTGTTCGAACATTGGACCCATGATGCGGCGGTGATCCCGATGGAGTTCTATCCCCATTGGCACCTGCGGTTTCATCGCGACGCAGAACTTTTGAAAAAGCGGTGGCGCAATTGGCGTCGTGACGGGTTCGAGGCCCGTTTTGACGATGTGCTCGACCATATCCGCGCGCATGGCCCGGTTTGTTCTGCGGATCTGGGGCAGGATGAAAAGAAAAGCTCGGGCGGCTGGTGGGACTGGCACCCGTCCAAGACCGCATTGGAATATCTGTGGCGCTCGGGTGCGCTTACGGTTGTGGGGCGGCAGGGTTTTCAAAAACACTATGACCTGACCGAACGCGTCATCGACCAGAGACTGCTGCATTCCAACGCGCGCCCCGAGACAGGAGACACGATCGACTGGTGCTGCAAAACCGCCCTTGATCGGCTGGGGTTTGCCACCTCCGGAGAGTTGGCGGCGTTCTGGGATACGGTCACTCCGGCCGAGGCCAGGGCATGGTGCATGCAGGCGCTGGATGACAAACGGATCATCGCGCTGGATATCGTCTGCGCGAACGGAGCTGTGCGTCAGGTCTTTGCCAGGCCGGACGTTCTGGAAGAAGCCGCCGCCACCCCCGAGCCGCCGGGGCGTATCCGGGTGCTGAGCCCGTTTGATCCCGCCCTGCGAGACCGCAAGCGCGCCGAGCGGCTGTTTGATTTTCACTATCGCATCGAGGTCTTCGTTCCGGCCGCCAAGAGGACATATGGATATTACGTCTTTCCCCTGCTTGAGAAGGACCGCCTGATCGGGCGGATCGACATGAAAGCCTATCGCGATCGGGATGTTCTGATCGTGCGCAGGGTCTGGCCCGAACAAAC
>NZ_JBASXK010000015.1:0-19212 GCF_049276915.1 Aestuariivita sp.
CGGCAACCTGTTCCTCGCGCGCCGGAGACTGATGGCATGAGGACAAGTCCGTCCAAAATCATGGATTGGGCGCCTCAGGGCAGCCTATTCAGGCGTAATGAACGCGAAATCGGGGCAAACCCCCAAATTCAAAGCCTGATTGTTCCGGTATCGGCGCAGCCGAAGCGGTAAATCAGACGTTCCTTTACTCATAGGCGAACAGTTTTCTTGCATTCACGGTGCCATGCTGCTGAAGCTTGCGCAAAGCTTTAGGAACATGACCCATGCCGCCAATTGATCTGCCGTTTTCGCACGCTGAATATGACCGCCGTATCGCCAAAACGCGCGCCGCGATGTCCAGACAGGGTCTTGACGTCTTGTTTGTCACAGATCCGTCAAATCAGGCCTGGCTGACCGGATATGACGGCTGGTCCTTCTATGTCCATCAAGGGGTGATTCTGGGACTGGAGGGTGATCCGGTCTGGTGGGGGCGCAATCAGGACACCAATGGCGCTTTGCGCACCGTGTGGATGTCTGCGGATCATGTCCGTGGCTATGCCGACGGCTTTGTTCAGTCCACCGAACGTCATCCGATGCAGGATCTTGCGCGGGTTCTGGGCGAATTGGGTCTGAACCGCGGCCGGGTCGGGGTCGAGATGGACAACTACTATTATTCAGCCAAGGCACATAGCGAACTTGCCGCACATCTTGGCGGGGCGGAACTTGTCGACGCCACGGCGCTGGTGAACTGGCAACGCACGGTAAAATCCGAGGCCGAGGTGGCGTTCATGCGCAAGGCCGCTGCGATCTCGGAAAAGATCGTGGATGGATTGATGGAACGTGTCGAGCCCGGTGTCGCCAAGAACGACGTGGTGGCCGAGATTTACCGCGATGCCATCACCGGCGTTGACGGTGCCTGGGGCGATTATCCCGCCATCGTGCCTCTGCTGCCATCCGGGAGCGACGCCGCCGCGCCACATCTGACATGGGACGGGCGTGCCTTTGCGACCGGAGAAGCGACATTCTTCGAGATTTCCGGCTGCTATCGCCGCTATCACACGCCGTTCTGCAGAACGATCTTTCTGGGCACGCCGCCCGATTTCCTGCGCCGTGCCGAGGCCGCCCTGGTCGAGGGGCTGGAGGCAGGGCTTGAAGCGGCGCGCGCCGGGAACCGCGCCTGCGATATCGCCAATGCGCTTGCCGCGCCATTGGAGCGCGCCGGGATCGAGCGCGGGGCGCGCTGCGGCTATCCGATCGGCTTGAGCTATCCCCCAGACTGGGGCGAACGGACGATTTCGCTGCGTGCCGAAGATGAGAGCGTGCTGCAGCCGGGCATGACCTTCCATTTCATGCCGGGCCTCTGGATGAAGGATTGGGGGATCGAGATCACCGAAAGCATCCTGATCCGGGAAGAGGGTCCCGCTGAATCCTTCTGTAACCGTCCCCGCGAGATCTTCGTCAAACCATGATCCCGCTTGAACGCACCATCACCACATTGGCGCGGCTTATTGGCTATCCGACTGTATCAAGCGACAGCAACCTCGCCCTGATCAGAGATCTCGCCGCTGCGCTGGAACAGCTCGGCGCGCGGGTCGATATCTTCGAGGATGCAACCGGCACCAAGGCCAATCTTTTCGCCACGCTGGGGCCGGATCGGGACGGCGGTCTGGTTCTGTCGGGTCATAGCGATGTGGTGCCGGTCGCGGATCAGGATTGGTCATCCGATCCTTTCGTGATGCGCGAAGACGGTGACCGGCTATATGGGCGCGGCACCTGTGACATGAAAGGGTTCATCGCGGCGGCCATAACGACGGCGGAACGCTATGCGCAGATGGAGTTGCAGCGCCCCATCCATTTTGCCTTTACCCACGATGAAGAAGTCGGCTGCATCGGCGCGCGCGCCCTTGTTGATGAGTTGCGAGCGCGCCGGGTGCGTCCATCCATGGTGGTGATCGGTGAACCGACCGAAATGCGCGTGATCGAGGGGCACAAGGGATGTTGCGAATACACCGTGCGCTTCGAGGGGCGGGAAGGGCACGGCTCGAACCCGGATGCCGGGGTGAACGCTGCGGAATACGCCGCGCGATATGCGGCGCGTTTGCTGGCCCTGCGCGAAGATCTGATTGCCCGCAGGCCTGTGTCCAGCCGGTTCGACCCGCCCTGGACCACTCTGAACATCGGGCGGATCAGTGGCGGCACGGCGCATAACATCATTTCAGGCAAAGCCGAGATCGATTGGGAAATGCGCCCCGTACAGGACAGCGACGCAGGTTTCGTCAAAGACGAGATGCATCACTATACGCAGGATATCCTTTTGCCAGCCATGCGCGCTGTGGATCCGAATGCTGTGATCGAGACCGAGACCATCGGCGAAATCGCCGGTCTGGAGCCTGCCGAAACCAATGTCGCGCGCGATGTGATCATGGCTTTGAGCGGGGCGAATGGCGCGGACTTGGTCTCATTCGGCACCGAGGCTGGATTGTTCCAGCAACTGGGTGCAGATGTGATCGTCTGCGGGCCCGGCTCGATCGAACAGGCGCATAAGCCCGACGAATTCATCAGCCGCGATCAACTGGCCGCCTGTCTTGATCTGCTGGAAAAGCTGGGGGCCCATATGTGCGATCCGGGCCGATACATCCCGCAGAAATAAAAAAAGGCCGCGACATCACTGCCGCGGCCTTTCAACTGTCGCAGGACAGTCTGAATCAGTTGGTCACAGCACCAAATGTCGCAAGAAACGCGGCGAGGTTCGTGGCGTCTTCTTCCTTGCGGACTTTGAACGCCATGTTGCTGCGCGCTTTGCTGTCATCAAGATACTCGGCCAGAAACGCTTTGGGGTCCTGAATATAAGCCGCGATCAGCGATTCATCCCAAACCAGACCCGATTCACCTGCGGCCACAAGGGATTTCCCGTAACGGAAGCCTTCGACCGACCCAGCGTTGCGGCCGATCAGACCGTAAAGGTTCGGGCCCGTCTTGGCGTTCTTGCCGGCCAATGTGGTGCCTTCGCCGTCAACAACGACGTGGCAGGTGCTGCACTGACGAGCAAATGCCTGTTCGCCTGCTTCAAGATCAGCCTCCGCAAAAACGGGGGCAGCGATCAGTGTGAAAATCACGGTTGCGATCATGCGGTTCATGGTAGTCCTCCATTCGACTCTCGCGCCAATACGTAATGTATCTGCGCCAGAGTCAACAGTCACAACTGTGATATGTCTACGCGACTGCGTGGGAAACCGCGCACTGCTTCCACAGCGTTTTCAGTGCAAGAACCAGATGTTCGATGTCATCCGTGTCGTGCAGAGGTGACGGGGTAAAGCGCAACCGCTCGGTTCCCTTTGGAACCGTGGGATAGTTGATCGGTTGCACATAGATGCCCCATTCCTGCATCAGGTAATCAGACAGCATCCGGCACTTGACGGGATCCTTGATCATGACGGGGATGATATGGCTGGAGTTGTCCAGGTGGGGGATGCCTTCCTGATCCAGCCGCTTGCGCAGATAGGCCACACGTTCGCGTTGGGCCATCCGCTCGGAATCGCTTTCCTTGAGGTGGCGGATCGATGCGCGTGCGGCCATGGCAACAGCCGGGGGCAAGGCGGTGGTAAAGATGAACCCGCTTGAGAAAGAGCGGATGAAATCGCACATCGCCTCGGAACCGGTGATGTAGCCACCGACAACGCCATAGGCCTTGCCCAGTGTGCCTTCGATCAGCGTGATGCGATCCGCAAGCCCTTCCTGCTCGGAAATGCCGCCGCCGCGCGCGCCGTAAAGGCCGACCGCGTGGACCTCGTCCAGATAGGTCATGGCACCGTGTTTTTCGGCCACCTCGACGATCTCCTTGATCGGGGCAATGTCACCGTCCATCGAATAGACGCTTTCGAACGCAACGATCTTGGGGGCGTTTGCAGGCAGGGCGGCAAGCTTGCGATCCAGATCTTCAGGATCATTGTGCCGCCAGATGACTTTCTGGCAGCGGGCGTGGCGGATACCTTCGATCATGGATGCATGGTTCAGTTCATCCGACAGGATCACTGCATCAGGCAGGCGCGATCCCAGTGTCGACAGAGCCGCCCAGTTGGACACATAGCCCGAGGTGAACAGCAGCGCCTGTTCCTTGCCATGCAGATCGGCAAGTTCGGCTTCCAGCAGCTTGTGGGCATGGTTGGTGCCCGAGATGTTGCGCGTTCCTCCGGCACCGGCACCGCAACTGTCGATGGCATCTTTCATGGCCTGCGTCACCGTCGGGTGCTGACCCATGCCAAGATAATCATTCGAGCACCAGACGGTTACTTCGTCGGGCGCTTCGCTATCATGGCATTTGGCGCGTGGGAATTGACCGGATTTGCGTTCGAGTTCGGCAAAGATGCGATAATTGCCTTCCTCTTTGAGTGAATCCAGTTGTGATTGAAAAAGAGCGTCAAAGTCCATGTGCGTCCTCGTGTCTTCTGGGTAGCGATTGTTGTTGTATCTTGGGAGTTGCGCTTTCCTGCGGCAGCATCCAGCGCCAGAGCCGTTCATCCGGCAGCGGCAGAACCATCAGCCAGTGTTCCAGCAGAGCCAGAGCGGTGATGGCAGTGAGAAGGGAAAAGCCGATGGCCTCCCCGGGAGTAGAAGCAGCATGGAGGCGTTCCAGCCAGCAAGCAGCGGCGAATGTCAGCGCGGTTACCGAAATCGGAAACACCCAGTTCAGGCGTGCGATGCGGAAGTGGCTGGGCAGATGCATCAGCGCCGTGGGCAGAAACTGGACGTTGATCTTGGGAACACCGAAAAACAGGTTCAGCTTGGCCGAGACCCGCGCAAAGTAAAGGATCACGAAGGTCCACATTCCAAAGGTGTTCTCGGCACCCCAGCCATTGACCAGCACGATGATCAGAGCACCAACCAGCAGGATCTCGTGATAGGCCACGGTCCCCCATGCGCGCAGGAATCTCTCCCATTCGTTGGCTTCGGGCGGGCATGGTTTCTGGATCGGTCCGGAAATCACCCCCGTCAGAAAAGCCAGTTCGATCCAGCCCCAGATCGCCAATGCCGACAAAAACGCGGCATGGGCTCCCATGATGGACGTAGCGTTCAGGCTTGCCTCATATCCCCAGATGCCCAAAGCCAGAATGGGCAGGCCGATCACTGTCGCCAGCCTGCGTAGGCGCAGCCCTCCGCGGTCGGCATATTTGACCGCCATCAGAATTGCCCCGGTGGCGAACCACCAGACAAAAAGGGCAATCAGGGCTGCTATCCAGGGTGTCATCAATACACCGGTTCCAGACGGACGTTTTCAGGTACCGCGTGCTTCTTGACCGGGATCAGCATCAGCGAAACAAAGCATCTTGCCGCCCGCAGCTGTGCGCCGATCTTCTTGAGCGGTTTCTTGTTCGCAACCGCATCGGCCAGATCAACATTCGCCCTTTGCAACGCTTCAAGCGTCGGCTGCCAGCGCGGATGGTCGATATCCAGGGTGATCGGAAAGATCTGCTCGGTCAGCTTGGAGGTCTTGGTAAAGACTTCATGGGCGTACCAGTCAGGATCCACGCCCAGCGCCTTGTGAAACGCGGGCCGCTGATGGTCACGCACATACATCGTCGCAAAGACCGCCGTCAGGAAGAACTTGATCCAATAGACATTCACGCCGGATGTCAGTTTGGGGTCGGTCTTCATCAGCAGGGCAAAGGCTTCGCCATGGCTGAACTCGTCGTTGCACCACTCGCGGAACCATTTGAAGATCGGGTGGAACCGATACTCAGGGTTGGCCTCCAGATGACGGAAGATCGTGATGTAACGGGCATAGCCGATCTTTT
This sequence comes from Aestuariivita sp., assembly GCF_049276915.1. Taxonomy (NCBI): domain Bacteria; kingdom Pseudomonadati; phylum Pseudomonadota; class Alphaproteobacteria; order Rhodobacterales; family Paracoccaceae; genus Aestuariivita; species Aestuariivita sp. Next base: position 5,772 of record NZ_JBASXK010000015.1, read on the forward strand.
CCGACAGATAGGTCGCGTAATAGATGAACTTGGGCCGGAAGTAGGTGTATTTCTTCTTCTGCGTCAGGAACCCAAGGTTTACCCGCAGACCGGCTTCGCGCAGCGCATCGTTGATGAAGCCGGCATGCCGTGCTTCGTCCCGCGCCATGAGCTGGAACAGTTGCGTGATGTCCTTGTTGTTCCCGCGCCGCTTCATCTCCTTGTAGAGAACGCAGCCCGAGAACTCGGCCGTGCAGGAAGAAATCAGGAAGTCGATGAACTCTTTCTTCAACGCGGGCTCCATCCCGTCCCAATCGACGTGATCCCAGTCTTCGTTCTTCTTGAAATGACCCTTGTTGGGATCCGCTTCCATCTGCGCAATCAGCTTGTCCCAATCGTCACGCACCGAGCTGACGTCAATCGCGTCCAGCTCATCGAAATCGGTGGTGTAAAAGCGCGGCGTCAGCAGCGTGTTCTGCATGGCCGTTTCGGTGGCCATTTCATCGTTATACTGCTGGTCCTGCGCTTCTGCGATGGCCAGTCCCTCTTCGACGGTTGTCGCGTCGGCGGTGTGTTTTGAATGGGCGTTCATAGTTTCACGTCCTCTGAAAAGGAGAATTCGCACAGCTCCATGAATTCGAAATCACCGGTCATCCGGGTCCAGAGCTGTTCCAGTTTGCTTGCGCGAAAGATCACGGCTTCGCGGTCCTCAACGACCACTTCTCCGTAGGGGGCCATGATCTCGGGGCCTTTCACGATCACTTCGTCACCGGGATTGATCACGGTGCCGTCGGTGAATTTCACATGCGCATGCAAGCTATCGAAACAATGGCTGACTTCGACCTGGCAAGGGTGTCTTTCAACTTCTTTTGTAAGTAGTCCCATGGTTGGCTTCCTTTCCTTGGGTTACGATGGGTCCAGCAGCCTGGCAAAGCTGCGGAAATTTGAGGCACCAAAACCCATCAGGTCGGCACTCCAGCCGGTTGATGGATCCAGGATCGACAGGCGGTTGCCTTCGCGCAGCTGCACCAGCACCGGCGCGTCAAGCGGAACACCATGTTTGCTGCGCTCACGGTCGATGACGCGTTGCACGCCGGCGATGAAGCCGCCCTCTTCGCCGGGCAGGTCCGCAAGAACCGACCCGTTGGCATCCAGAACAAGTGCGGCACCCGAGGTGTCACCGGACAAAAACACTGCGCGTTCGGCGATGACCGGCGCATCCGGCGGTGTCCCTTCAAGCGGGCGACCCGTGATCCGGGCGGCCGCGACAAGCACGAGGCACACAACGACGAGCGCGAACATGGCGCGCACCAGGAAGATGGGAACAAGTTCGTCATCCTTGTGGCGCAAGCGGGGGGTGTTTGGCGTATCGCTCATATCCCTCACTCCGCCGCAACGACAGAATCACCGGACGGCATCGCCGCCTCGGACTTGCGCACAACCCGTGGCGTGGACACGCGCGCTTCTGCGGCATCGGCAATCAACCCTGCCACATGCTCTGCATTCGGGATGCAACGCAGTGACGGCTGGGTCGGGTTGAAATGCCAGGGACGCAAATGCGGCCAGCACAGAATATAGCTGAGCTTTGTTTCACCCATGGTCTCGAAGGCGATTGTGCCGCTGCCTCCCTTGCGCAGGTCCAGCATGGCGTTGGCGATCTGGGTATAGGGAAGGTTCAGCGTCATGGTCAGCGCCGCACCGATCCGCATCGCAACACGGCGGTTGGTCACCGTGTACATGGTGGCACGCGCTTGCAGATACCCGGTCAGCCCCAGCAAGAAGGTCGCGATCGCAGCCAGAAAAACAAATGGCAGTGCCGCCGCAAAGGCCTGAGCCAGAGGCATCTGGTCCACGACCGATATGAACCGCCAGAGCGTCAGCACGGCAAAGTAACCCCAGACCCACGGCAGGCTCATGGCCTCCCAGGTCAGACGCCACCAGTTCGGGCGTCCTTGCCATAGGATGGTTTCCCCTTCGGGGGGGAGTTCCGGGAGCCCCTCAACGGGCTCTACTTCAAAGTCGTCGTGAGACATGGCGAGTATCTCCTGTTTTCGTTTCAAGATGGCGGCGCGCCCTGCAAGGCAATGCGCGCCGCCGGTGAGGCGTTAGATCTGCGGTTCTTGACGGGAGGCGTCGGCATAAAGATGCCCGCCACCGTAGTATGCGCTGACCTTGTCTTCTTCGAGCAGGGTGACCTGCTTGGGCGACGCCACCATCGGTACGGTTGCGAAATGCTTGGCATAGATCGAGTTGATCTTGACCTTGCCGCCCCAGATGCGCGCCATGGTCATCGGCACAAGACGCGTGCCCTCGCCCCATTTGGCGTCCAGCCTGTACTCGAGGTAGCGGACAAGCTGCTCTGGCTCATCAACCCACATATCGGTGACTTCACCCACGATCTCGCCGTCGCCCGACATCACGGGCATCCCACGCGGGTCACGACCGGCGGCAACGGAAAAGGCTTCGTTCAGGGCCATAGGAACGATCTTGGGGTGGCCATGGCCATCCAGTTCAGGAACATCCCGGCGCGGAGCCCATGAGGCCGGGCCAACACCATCCAGCATCGGATCGCCTGTGGGCTCGAGCGGGAAGCCGTTCGCAGCAGTGACTTTTTTCAAAGCGATGTCTGCACGCTCGGGTATCTGGCCGCTTGGAACGGTCAACTCACCGCGCCCGTGGGGCAGTTTGAACGTCTTGTCTTCCGGAAGCGGAAACATGCTTGGGTTGGATGACGGATTGCCCGAGTCATCTTCGAGCGGATAGCCCTCACGCATGTTTTCGCGCTGGATGTAGTACAGCAACAGCGCAAAGAACGCGTAAAACAGCCAAAGCGTTGATGCTGCGAGATCAAAGCCTCCGAAGAATGGTTCAGTCATGTCATGTCCCTCCTATGCGGACAGTTTTCGTCAGGCAGGAAAATCGGCCAGGCCAAGTCTGGTCCGTTCCACTGTTTTCGGTTGATAGGTGCCCGACGTGCGAACCAGAGGTCCCAGAACGACAAGCGTGAGAAAGAGAAGGCCAATTTCCGCGTGATAAACGAAAGAATAGCCGGTGGTGGGTGTTGCGAGGCCCTCGCCCAGGGTCCCGGACATTGCGATGGATCCGATCCAGTCACGCAACGTGCCGCCCAGGGCGATGGCGCTGCCTGCGGCCGTGGCCTGAGCCGCGCCCCATGCACCCAAAGCCAGGCCGCGCCCGGCGACACCGGTGGCTGGCATGCTCATGGCGGCCATCAGGGTCGAGACCGCGAAGAGACCGCCGCCAAAACCGATCAGGACGACACCGGAAAAGAACAGCTCTGCCGAGTTCAGCGGGGCCGCAAAGATAACGACCGAAAAGGCCACGACCCCCGCCAGAATGCCCATACCCGCCAGACGATATGGGTCTGATCCACGGTTCAACTGGCGTCCTGCCAGGGCAAAGCCCGCAAGCGCGCCCGCCGCCCAGAGCGCCGTCAAAAGCGTGGTGCTGCTGACAGAGAGGCCCAGGATTTCACCGCCATAAGGCTCAAGCAGAACGTCCTGCATGTTGAAGGCCAGCGTACCGACAAAGACACAGGCCAAAAGCCGACCGGCCTGACCGCCTCTGGCGAAATCAGCCCACGCGTCGCGGAACAACGGACGGGGCTCTTCGCGTTCGGCCCGGCTCATCGGGCGGACTTTTTCCTGTTTCCAAAGCGCCAGCAGGTTCAGAACCACACCGACAACCGCGGCACCCTGCACAACCCGGATCAACAACAGATCCGAGTAATTCGTCAGAATGGTTCCGATGATGATGGACGATACGCCCATACCGACCAGGAACATCACATAAAGAAGCGCCACAACGCGCGGGCGCGTCTCGTCCGAGGCGCGATCGGCGGCCAGCGCCAGACCTGCGGTTTGGGTCATGTGCATGCCCAGACCGGTCATCAGGAACGCCAGCGCCGCCAGAACCTGACCGGCAAAGGGAACCGTGTAATACACGTCGCCACCCAGGACGAGCAGCGCGAATGGCATGATCGCCAGGCCACCGAACTGCCAGAGCGAGCCGAACCAGATGTAAGGCACCCGCTTCCAGCCAAGTGCGGAACGGTAGGTATCGCTGCGGAACCCAAGCAGAGCGCGGAAGGGTGCGATCAGCACCGGCAGCGCGATCATGATCGCAACAATCATCGCAGGGACGCTGAGTTCAACGATCATCACGCGGTTCAGCGTGCCCAGCAACATCACGGACGCCATGCCCACGGACACCTGAAACAGCGAAAGCCGCAGCAGTTGCGCCATCGGCAACCCGTCACTTGCCGCATCCGCAAAGGGCAGCGCGCGTAAACTGACGGTTTTCAGGCGAGCCTTCATGGGCGCAGTTCCATGGCTTGAGAAATGTAAAAACCGGATGTGACCTGATCCACGGCACGCAGCTTGCGCTTGACGCCCTGCTCCATGACATCCTGAGCCAGACGATCCGCATCATGCGGGATCATTACGGGCGAGCGGTCGGAGCGCGGGAACAGTTTGCCCGCGTACCACATGCCCATCAGCAGCCGGGTGCGCGGTGCCACGGTGAACACAACGCGACCCGAGACCCGCGGTTCAAGCTGCTTGAGCGCTTTGCCGATGTCAGAGCCTGTATAGTAGATCAGACTGTCCATAGCGACGACATGGTCAAACTCACCCAGCCGTTCGTGCAACATGTCACCGCTTGTGAAGGTGATCCGCGGTGCCAGCTCTTCCGGCGTGCGCAGCTCGGCAATATTCACAAGGCTGGGCGAGATGTCACATGCCACAACCTCAGCCCCGCGTTTGGCCAGTTCGATCGACATCTGACCCGCACCGCAGCCTGCATCCAGCACGCGCTGTCCGGTCATATCGGCAGGCAAACGGCTGAGCATCAGGGCACGCATCTTGTCGCGACCAGCCCGCACCGTCTCACGCACCTTGGACACAGGCGCGTCGCTTGTCAGCTGCTCCCATGTTTTGGTGGCAGTCTTGTCGAAATAGGTTTCGACACGGTTCAGTGTCTGGTCATAGGCACCCATCAGTCGAACCCCAAAAGCTCGAAGATGTCCCGGTCTTCCAAGGGCTTGGGGGTCATCGCTTCGGTGCCGTTATAGAGCGCTTCGGCCAGACGGATGTACTCGGCGCGGCACCGGACGATATCCTCGTCATCATCCATTTCGAACAGGGTTTTCTTTTTCAGGCGCGACCGGCGGATTGCATCCACATCAGGCATATGCCCGATCCGTTTGAATCCGACGGTGTCGCAAAACCGGTCCACCTCATCGGTGTCTTTTGACCGGTTTGCGACACAGCCAGCGAGCCTGACCTTGTAATTCGATGACTTTGCCTGAACCGCGGCGATGATACGGTTCATGGCATAGATGCTGTCAAAGTCGTTTGCGGTGACGATCAGCGCGCGATCCGCATGCTGCAGGGGCGCTGCGAACCCGCCGCAGACCACGTCGCCCAGGACGTCAAAGATCACCACATCGGTGTCGTCCAGAAGATGGTGCTGTTTCAGCAGTTTCACCGTCTGACCCACCACATAGCCCCCGCAGCCAGTGCCCGCAGGCGGGCCACCGGCCTCGATGCACATCACGCCGTTATAACCGGGTGTCACGAAATCTTCGGGGCGCAGCTCTTCGGCGTGGAAATCGACCTCTTTGAGAATATCGATCACCGTGGGCTGCAACTGCCCGGTCAAGGTGAAGGTGCTGTCATGTTTGGGATCGCAGCCGATCTGCAAAACACGTTTGCCCAGTTTGGAAAACGCCGCCGACAGGTTGGACGATGTGGTCGATTTCCCGATACCGCCCTTGCCATAAACGGCAAAGACCTTGGCACCTTCTATTCTGTCCGAGATGTCCTGATGGACCTGCAGCGAACCTTCGCCATCCTCGCCCTTCTTGAGAATTGGCGGTGCGCCCAGGTTGCGCTTTGCCAGGCCGTCGGCTTCACGCTGTGCAGCGCGGGCCGCTGGGGGGTGTTTGCTATCAAGTGGGCTCATAACGACTTCCTTTCAGAAAGGGAGCGACCCCTCCCTCTTTGAGTTCCAGAAACTTCGAAAAGCGCGAGGCGGTTGCCCCTTGCGCCATCAGTAGAAAGATCCGCATGTTCGAAGTCATTCCGCGGCAACTCCCTCAAGCTGATCTTCCAGCGCATCTGCCGCGTCCTGCAGAGCGGCCAGTGTTTCGGCATCCGGCTGCCAGTAGTTCCGGTCAGACGCCTCAAGCAGGCGGTTGGCCATGCGGCTGGACGCTGTCGGGTTGAGTGCAGCAAGACGGTTGCGCATCTCTTCATCCAGAACAAAGGTTTCGCTGATGCGCTGATAGACCCAGGGATCGACCTGACCTGTGGTCGCGGACCAGCCAAGCGTATTGGTCACGTGCGCTTCGATCTGACGGACACCTTCGGCTCCATGCTTGAGAAGGCCCTCGAAGAATTTCGGGTTCAGCGAGCGCGAGCGTGTCTCAAGCGCGACCTGATCCTTCAGCGTGCGCACCTTGCCGGCACCGCGTGTCTGATCACCGATATAGACGGCGGCTTCGCTGCCTTTGGCCCGTTTCACCGCGCGGGCGATACCGCCCAGCGTGTCAAAGTAGTGATCCACCGTGGTGACACCCAACTCGACCGATTCAAGGTTCTGATAGGCGACATCGACTTCGCTCAGGACCTGTTGCAGCAAGGCCGGGTTGGCACCCGCTTTGCCATCGGTGCCATAGGCGAATGACTTGCGCGCCTCATAGGCATCGGCGAGTTCGTCTTCGTCGCCAAAGGCCGAGCTGTCGACAAGCTGGTTGACGTTCGAGCCATAAGCACCTTCGGCATTCGAGAACACCCGCAGGGCCGCTGTCTTCATGTCGACCCCTGCCTTCTCGGCATAGGCCAGCGCATGCGCTCGCACAAAGTTCATCTCAATTGGCTCGTCGGCCTGAGCGCATTTGAGCGCGGCCTCGGCCAGCAAGCGTGTCTGAAGGGGCAACAGGTCCCGGAAAATCCCCGAAAGCGTCATGATCACGTCAATGCGCGGGCGACCCAGCTCTTCCAGCGGGATCAGATCCGCACCGGCGATACGGCCAAAGCTGTCGAACCGGGGTTTCGCACCCATCAGCGCCAATGCCTGCCCGATCGGGCCGCCGTCGGACTTGATGTTATCCGAGCCCCACAGAACCAACGCGATAGAGCGCGGCAACTGCGGATGAGTATCCAGCAGCAATTGCGCCTGTTTTGCGCCATCGCGGCATGCAAATTCGGTCGGCATGCGGAAGGGATCAAAGGCGTGGATATTGCGCCCGGTTGGCAGAACTTCGGTCGAGCGGATCAGATCGCCGCCCGGCACCGGCTCGATGTAGCGCGCATCCAATGCCCGCATCAGCGCCGGAATTTCAGTGTCTAACTTGAGTATTTCGCTGATGCGCTCGCGCGTTGTTGCATCCGCCGTGTCCATCAGATCCAGATAGGCTTCGCGCTCACTCTCCGAGAACGGCTTGCCCAGAATATGCAAACCTTCAGGGATCAACGCGTCTTCGGTCTCAAGCAGTTTCAGCCAGAGCTGCATGGGCGGCGTACCGGTCATGTCCACGGCTGCGGCCTGCTCGGCGATCAGCTCTTCGAGCTCCTCGCGCTGCGGATCCTCAAGGCCAAGCCTCCGCCACCGCGTCAGGCTGTCTTTAAGCTCCAGAAGCCCTTTATAGAGCCCCGATTGCGCCAGCGGCGGTGTCAGATGCGTGATTGTCACGGCACCGGAACGGCGCTTGGCCAGGGATGCTTCGGACGGGTTGTTTGAAGCATAAAGATAGATGTTGGGCATTTCGCCGATCAGACGATCCGGCCAGTCGCGTGCACCAAGGCCAGACTGTTTGCCGGGCATGAACTCCAGGGCACCGTGCATGCCGAAATGCAGAACGGCGTCGGCCTGGTATGTATTGCGCAGCCACAGATAGAACGTGATGAAGGCATGGGTCGGCGCAAAACCCTTTTCGAACAGCAACCGCATCGGGTCGCCCTCATAACCAAAGGTTGGCTGTACACCGACAAAGATATTGCCGAACTCTTTGCCCAGAACGAATACGCCGCGCCCATCCGACTGGATGCGACCGGGCGCAGGCCCCCAAACGGCTTCGATCGCCTTGAGGGGCGGAGTGTTCTTGACGATATCATCCGCGCTTACATGCGCGGCGACATTGGCCTCCTGGCCATATTGCTGGGCATTGCCTTTGAGGACGGCCTCGCGCAATGCCTCGACGCTTTCGGGAACCTCGATGGTATAGCCTTCGGCTTTCATCGCGTTCATCGTGTTGAACAGGCTCTCAAAGACGCTCAGATAGGCGGCTGTGCCCACGGCACCGGCATTGGGCGGGAAGCCGAACAGAACGATCGCGATTTTCTTTTCGGCGTTCTTGCGCTGGCGCAGACGGGCAAATCGCAGAGCTTTCTCGGCAAGGCTGTCGATCCTCTCGAGGCAGGGCACCATCTGTTTGCTGCCCGCTGCACAGGGGCAATTGTATGCGCAGCCATTGCAGCCTTCCGGGCCAAGACGCCCACCGAAAACCGTCGGGTTTGTTGCTCCGTCCAACTCGGGCAGCGCCACAAGCATCGTTGTTTCGATCGGACCAAGCCCTTGCGCGTCCATCGCCCATTGGCCCAGCGTCTGGAACTCCAGCGGATGCGCGGCGATATATGGAATGTCCAGCTTGCGCAGCAGCGAGACCGCGGCTTCGCTGTCGTTATAGGCCGGCCCACCCACCAGAGAGAAACCGGTCAAGGACACCATCGCGTCGATCTTCGCGCCGGTCTCGCTCAGGAAATACTCATGGATCGCAGGGCGCCCGTCGAGACCCCCGGCAAACGCCGGAACAACCCGCATGCCACGTTTTTCAAATGTCCGGATAACTGCATCGTAATGCGCTGTATCCGAACTCAGCACATAAGACCGCATCATCAGCAGACCAACGGTCGCGATCGGGTCCTTCGGTGCGGGCAGATCCAGGATATTCGTCGTGATCCGTTCCGGCAGGTCGGGATGATAGAGACCGACATCGGGATAATCGATCGGCGCGGCGGCTTCGGGTGCTTCCTTCCAGCCGGTGTCCTTGGCATAGCGATTCAGTAGAAAGCGGATCATCGCCTCGACGTTGTCGTCCGAGCCACCCAGCCAGTATTGCATGGACAGGAACCAGGCCCGCAAGTCCTGGGACTTGCCCGGAATGAACTTCAGGATCTTGGGAAGGCGGCGCAGCAGCGCCATGTTCTTTTGACCGGAATTCGATGACGGCTTTGAGGACCCACGCAGCTTTTTCATCAGCTTCATCGCGCCCGATGCCGGGGCCAACATGTCAAGACTTCCCATCTTGGTCAGCTTCACGATAGAGGCATCCGCCACCATGGCGATCAAGGCATCGCAGCTTTCGCGGCGCGCTTGCAGTACGGGAAGTATGGGGGACACATGTTCTTCCAGAAACAGCAGGTTCGCGACAACGATATCCGCGTTCATGACCGCATCTTTTGCCGCATCGAACGAACCCGGGGTTTCCCCCCATTCGGCAGCCGCATGGATCGACAGCGACAAGCCGGGGTAATCCCGTGCCAACTTGTCCATCGCACGCTCAGCCGGGCCGGCCGCGTGACTGTCCAGCGTGACAATCGCGACCCGGTACCCGGGAATACGTCCGCTCATGCCATGATCATCTCGCATAATGGGCTTTTGCCTCATAGAGAGTGTCGACAGATATCTCGGAAACACCGCGCGAAGCCGCGAAGGTCTCGGTGTTGCGCCGCGCCTTTCCACGCACGAAGAACGGGATCTTCTTGAGCTCCCTTTCGGCATCCGCCAGCCAGATAACCTCTCCAGCGGGTGTCACATGGGGAACCTGCGCAGCGGTTTCCCGGGTGACTTGGGCAGAGGCTGAATCCACCGTTTCCGCAGCGCGCGCCGTGGCCTTGCCGCCGTGGTGGCTGGGTCCGGCTGCATCGTGGAACTCGAAGTCTTCGCGGAACATGGTCAGAAGATGCTCTTCCAGCCCCATGACCAGCGGATGCACCCAGGTATCAAAGATCACGTTCGCGCCTTCGATCCCCATCTGCGGTGAATAGCGTGCCGGGAAATCCTGAACATGAACCGGCGCGGAAATCACGGCGCAGGGGATGCCCAGACGCTTGCCGATGTGACGCTCCATTTGCGTGCCAAGGATCATTTCCGGCGCGAGTTCTTCGATGGTGCGCTCGACTTCGAGATAATCGTCGGTGATCAGAGGCTCGACACCAAAATCCCTGGCAACGGCGCGCAGTTCACGCGCCATCTCGCGGTTGTAACAGCCCATGCCAACCACTTCGAAACCCATCTCGTCACGGGCAATCCGCGCGGCGGCTTTGACATGCGTGCCGTCCCCGAACAGGAACACCCGCTTGCCGGTCAGGTATGTCGAGTCGACCGACTTCGAATACCAGGGCAGGCGCAGGCGGCTGTCATCCAGGTAAGGCTCTACACCGGCGAGTTTTGCCACTTCGTTGACGAAATCGCGCGTGGCACCGACGCCAATCGGCACAACCTTTGTATAGGGTTGGTCCAGTTCACGTTCCATCCACCGCGCCGCTGTCTCAGCCGTTTCGGGATACATCAGAACGTTGAAATGCGCGGCACCCATCCGTTTGATATCCGTCGGCGAGGATGTCATCGGGGCGACAACATTCACGCTGATACCCATGTCGGACAGCAAGGCGGTGACCTCCTGAATGTCGTCGCGATGGCGAAAGCCCAGACCGGTGGGGCCAATCAGGTTTGCACTTATCTGCTTGGTGCGATCCATCGGACGCGCCAGGCTGCGCACGATCTGAAAGAAGGTCTCATCGCAGCCGAAGTTCTCTTTGCGCTGATAGCTGGGCAACTCCAAAGCGATGGTCGGCACGGGAAGGCCCATTGTTTCGGCCATACCACCGGGATCGTCCTGGATCAGTTCGGCGGTACATGAGGCACCGACAATGATGGCTTCGGGCTTGAAGCGGTCATAGGCATCCTGGCAGGCGCTTTTGAACAGATGCGCCGTGTCAGACCCCAGATCGCGCGCCTGAAAGGTCGTGAACGTCACCGGCGGGCGGTGATCGCGGCGTTCAATCATCGTGAACAGCAGATCGGCATAGGTGTCGCCCTGAGGCGCATGAAGCACGAAATGCAGACCAGTCATCCCGGTCGCAACGCGCATGGCACCCACATGGGGAGGGCCTTCATATGTCCAGACCGTCAGCTTCATTCGGCGGCCTCCATTCTCAAAAGACCGGCGCGGCGGATCGGGCGTGAGAACAGACCGGCAAGATCGCCCGCCTGTTCGTAGAAATGCACCGGCGTAAAGACCAGTTCGATGGCCCATTTGGTGGCAAGCCCTTCGGCCTCAAGCGGATTTGCAAGACCCAGTCCGCAAACGGTCAGATCCGGGCGCGCAGCGCGGCACCGGTCCAGTTGCAGATCAATGTCCTGACCCTCCGAGATGGTCGGACCTTCGGCCAAGAGGTCCATATCAGGGCCGACAAGGCCCTTGTGAATGAAGGGAGAACCGACCTCGATCGCCTCCATGCCGCATTCGCGAGTGAGGAAGCGGGCCAGGGGAATTTCCAGCTGGCTGTCAGGGAAGAAGAATACCGACTTGCCGCGCAGGGCCTCGGAGGCTTGCGATATGGCTTTGCGCGCCCTGGCGCGGGGGGCGTCCGTGGCTTGGGCAAATGTTGCGTCATCTACGCCGAACTCATCCGCGATCGCGCGCAACCAGGCGGTTGTACCCTCTTCGCCAAACGGGAACGGGGCCGGGATATGACGGGCACCGCGACGTTCGAGGGCGGCATGCGTGTCACCCAGGAAGGGCTGTGTGACGGCAAAGACCGTGTTTTCGCCGATGCCCATCTCGGTGTCCGCACGCGGCGCAGGAAGAACGCGGATGGGACCGATGCCCATCTTTGACAACAACGAGACGGCCTGTTCTTCGACGACATCGGGCAACGCGCCAACCAGCAGCAACTCGCGGGCGTCGGATGCCGGCAGCACCGGCACCATCGAGGCAAGGCAGGCATCTTCGCCCTGGGTGAACGTGGTCTCGATGCCTGAGCCCGAGAAATTCAGCACCCGAACATGCGGAGCATGCTGTTCGCTCAGCCGCTCGGACGCGCGCTGAAGGTCCAGCTTGATGACTTCGGAGGGGCAGGAGCCGACCAGAAACAACTGGCGGATATCCGGGCGGCGCGCGAGCAATTCGGCCACAACGCGGTCAAGTTCCTGCTGAGCGTCGGCAAGTCCTGCCAGATCGGTTTCTTCAAGGATCGCGGTGCCGAAGCGGGGTTCGGCAAAGATCATGACACCCGCAGCAGATTGCAGAAGATGGGCGCAGGTCCGCGAGCCCACCACCAGAAAGAAAGCATCCTGCATCTTGCGATGCAGCCAGATTATTCCGGTCAGACCACAAAAGACTTCGCGCTGGCCTCTTTGTTTGAGAATCGGCGTATTGCGGCAACCACCGGTCTCCGGCAGGCGGGGCAGTTCGGTCATACCGTCACCTCATTGGGGTCATTGGCCCGAAGGTTGGCTTCTTCGGCTTCGGCCTGAAGCCGGGCCGCGCGCAATTTGAGGATGAACTGAACAGCGTTGATCACGTAGGCAGCATATGCCGCAAGGGCGAGCCACATCTGTTCGACAGAGGTCAGAGCTCCGGTCCAGAGCGCCCAGAGATATGCGGTGTGCAGCGCGATCACAAGGAAGCTGAACACATCCTCCCAAAAGAAGGCTGGGGCGAAAAGGTATTGACCAAAAACGACTTTTTCCCAAATCGCGCCGGTCACCATGATCAGGTACAGGAAGAAAGTCTTGGCCAGGATCGACCCGGTCGCGGCCATGTACCCCTCACCGATCCACAGGTAGCGCAGAACCAGAACCAGCGAGACGACGAACACCAAAAACTGCACGGGAGCCAGAACACCCTGCACCAAAGTCCAGACGGTTTGATCGCGGCGCACGCGCTCCTCTGGAGTATAGAGGCCGTGTCTCAATTGCGCGTTCTGGGTGTGAGGCACCACCGACTCCCCCTTCAAGATTCCGGTCATACAGGGAAGGTATCTCTGGCCAGCACAGAGTGTCAACTAAAACTTACACTTGCCAATACCTGAAGTAACAAAAGCCTAACACATGATGCAAGCAGGGTGTTTAGCCTCTGTGTTTGCTGATATTTATACCTGTTAATCAGTATGTTAGCTTGATGTCGTCTTATTTCCGGAAAACTGTCAATTTTCTTTGACATCTTGTGTCTTGGGCTAGATGCTTACAGCAGAGCGCATGATTCACATGAGCCTCAGGCGTGGATGCCTGATGAGTGGGGTTGCTATAATGGCCCATGACGACCAGAACTTTTCCGAGGCAAGCGGCGTTCTGCCATTTGCTTCTCTGGCGCTTGAAGTGGTGTCAGTCATCAATGAGCGCCAGGCGAAAGTGCAAGCCAATCAGGCGCGCC
>NZ_JBASXK010000016.1:0-36682 GCF_049276915.1 Aestuariivita sp.
CACGTAGGCTAAGCTCTTCTTCTCTTTGCCAATGAACGTACGAGTTTGCAACGTTTCATACTCTGCTGCACTCAACTCCTTGCTGCTACGCATCCAGTCATAGGCTTCACACAAGAAGCCAGCACTGCCCACAGCACCGTCATATACCGTTTCGCCAATCTGGGGGTTTACAACCTTCACAATGCTTTTGATAAGGGGACGTGGCGTGTAGTACTCACCACCATTGCGTCCAGCATTGCCCATGTTCTTGATTTTGTCTTCGTACAAGCTGCTGAGTTCGTGCTTGTCTTCGTTGCTTAAGAACCGAAGTTCATCCACCTTGCTGATGACATCACGCAGTGCATAGCCACTCTGCAGCTTGTTGCGTAGCTCACTGAAGATTTCACCAATCTTGTAGTTTATGGTGCGTGGATTATCTGTAGTCTGCTTGAAGCTGGCTAGGTGTGGAAACAGCTTGTGGTTAACAAACTCACGCAAGTCGTCGCCAGTGAGTGCAGCGTTGTAGTCTAGTGTCCCATCTGTACGACGTGGTACAGCCCAGCTCTGCCAACGGTATTCTCCGTCAATGATACGGCTGTAGCTTTCACCATTGAGCAGTGCTGCTGTTTCTTTGTCAGCCTCGTAGTCGTCCAAGTACTTAAGGAAAAGCACCCAGCTTGTCTGCTCAATGTAATCAAGCTCGCTGCTGCAGCCAGCGTCTTTCCATAGTGTGTCGTCAATGTTTCTAAACGCTGCTTCGTACACGAGTGCTTTTCCTTACCAAATTACTTCTTTGCGGTGCGTGGTTTACGCCCTTCAGCCAAATAGCCTTTGAGCATATTGGCTGTGAACCCATGTGCTTTGCACAGCTGACGCACAGTCTTCAAATCTTCTGTTTTCTGCGATTTTTTGGCAGCTTCAATCTCAGCAGCAAGTGCTTCTTGCTTGGCGAGTAGTTCTTCAAGTTTGCTCATACGTGTCTCCCTATGTTCCGCAGCACCTGTGCTGCTTGCGAGTACATTCCTATGCGGACACCAACTTGGCAAGTCTCAAGTGTACGCCAGTTTTTCCAACACCTTTGCTCACAAAGATAAATACTTTGCAGAAGGAAGGAAAACATGAACTGGAACAAACAGATACAAACAGCTTGGCAGTCCCACGCTGACGCCACTGGTATCGAACTGGTCGCGGTTCTGGGTTCGGTCGCGGATGAAATCCGCGTTGGTCATGTGCTGCGGACCCATCATGTGCAGATCATTCTTCACGCAGCCGCCTACAAACATGTCGGCCTGGTCGAAGCCAACCCATTGGCGGGGCTGGAAAACAACGTCTTTGGCACACAGGCCCTGGCGCGTCAGGCAATCAAGCACGGGGTTGAACGGTTTATCCTGATTTCCTCCGACAAGGCTGTGCGCCCTGCGGGGGTGATGGGTGCCTCCAAACGCCTGGCAGAAATTCTGGTGCAGGATCTGGGTACGCGGAATCGGGACACAACATTTGCCATCGTGCGGTTTGGCAATATTCTCGGATCAAGCGGATCCGTTGTTCCGCTGTTTCAGGATCAGGTGCGGCGTGGCGGGCCCGTCCTTGTCACCGACCGGCGCGCCACCCGCTATTTCATGACCGTGCAGGAAGCCGCGCAACTTGTGATGATTGCAGGTGCCAATGCGCGCGGAAACGACATCCTGGTGCTGGACATGGGACGGGCAGTGCCGATCTATCTGCTTGCCCGGAAGGTGATTGAACATGCCGGGTATTCGGTGCGCGACAGTTCAAACCCCAGGGGCGATATCGCCATTCGGTTCATCGGCCTGCGCAAAGGCGAAAAGCTGCGCGAAACCCTCAGCCTCTCAGGGCAGTTGATGCCAACACACCATCCAAGAATCCTGCGCGCCGAAGAGGCCATTCCCTCCGAGATCGAAGTCGCCCAGATGCTGCAGCGCTTGCGCCAAACCATCACCACCATGGACGAGGCCGCAGCCATACAGGCAATTGCCATGTGCATCGACGGGTTTGGGCGATCTGGCGAGGAAGCGCGCAGGACTTCATGACCCATCCCTCGCTCCGGCACTGGGCACAACGGACATGGTCTCCAGCCAGTTTGGCGCCGTGAAGTAAATCAGCCGAAAATCTGCTGTCAGCCCTGAGAGGGAATGCTATCACTCAATGATGGGCGCTTGGCTGTTGACGCAGCATGCTCGATTGAACTGAAAAAGGGCCCTCTGGGGGCGATTTGATCATGCCACTTGCTCTTGTCACCGGATCTGCAGGGTTCATCGGATATCATGTTTCCGATCGACTGCTGTCGCTGGGCTGGACGGTCATTGGCCTCGATTGTCTCAGCGATTATTATGATGTCGCGCTCAAGGAACGACGCCATCAGCTTTTGGCACAACATCCCGGCTTCACCCCCGTTATCGCGAAACTGGAAGACCCTGGCCGGTTGCTCGACATCATGGCACAGCACAAGCCCGATATCGTCATTCACCTCGCTGCTCAGGCCGGTGTACGATACTCTATCGACGCGCCGCGCACCTATGTGGAATCCAACTTGCAAGGCACGTTCGAGCTTTTGGAAGCCGCGCGCGCCCATCCCCCGAAACATCTTTTGATGGCATCCACCAGTTCGGTCTATGGCGCGAATACGGACATGCCCTATGGCGAGATGGACAAGGTCGACACGCAGATGTCCTTTTATGCCGCCACCAAGAAAGCCAATGAGGCGATGGCGCATTCCTATGCCCATCTTTATCACCTGCCCACAACGATGTTCCGGTTCTTTACCGTCTATGGCCCCTGGGGTCGCCCGGACATGGCGCATTTCAAGTTCACCAAAGCGATCTTCAAGGGCGAGCCGATCGACGTGTACAATCACGGACAGATGAGCCGGGACTTTACCTATATCGACGATCTGGTCGACGGTATCCTTGGCCTGATCGAGGCCGTGCCTGGCGACACCCCCGTGTCAGAGCGTGACAGCCTGAGCCCGGTCGCGCCGTTTCGTGTGGTCAACATCGGGGCAAACACGCCCGCCAAGCTGATGGATTTCATAACGGCCATCGAAACCGCAATTGGCAAGCCTGCCGAAAAGCGGATGCATCCGATGCAACCCGGTGATGTTCCGGCAACCTGGGCACAGGTGGGTTTGCTCAAGGACCTGACAGGCGTCAGCGCGAAAGTCACTGTCGAGGACGGCGTCCAACGATTTGTCGATTGGTATCGGACGTATTACCGCCCGAACACCTGACGCTCAGACGCTCCGCCGGGAAATCCAATCCAGAAGATCCGCAAAGAACGCCTCATCAACCTGTTCGCCCGCAAGATCAATCCGCGCTTTTTCCGGATTATAGCGCAGGCTCAAGCCGCCGACCGTTTCGCGGCGTGGCGCGCGCGCAGAGGGATCTGCACGGCCCGGGGATGCAGGCGGAACCAATGGGACAGCTGGTGGTTTGGGCCCGGCGGCAAGAACAGCCTGCGTCAGTATCCGGATTTCTTCCGGTGCCGTGCGCAGAGGTGCCTTGCGCAGCTTGTCTGACAGTTTCTCGGCGAATTTCTCATCCCTGAGGATTTCACGCGCCAGTGAAAGGCCCAGCTTTTCGGAAATCGCCGTGGGATGCTGGAGCACGCCATCAAAGCTGTTCACCAGAGACATGAATGTCCCGACTTTCGAGCGTTTGGAGCGCGTCGTCGCACCGTAAAGCCCGCGCAAGGCTGAGCGCTGATCAGGAAAAACACCCTCATGCACGGCGCGCAAGGCAATGCGAGCACGCTCGTAATGGCTGAGATTTACCCGGATCTCGTTTTCTTCGATCATCGCCACATAGGCGTCCTGCGCAGAATCCGGCATGATGACCAAAGCGCGGATCTCACCGAACCGGGGATCCCGTGTTTCGGCGGACAGCTTGCGCATCGCCGCAAGCCGTCGCCAACCAGAGATCAAACCGTAACGCCCCGGCTGATCGGACAGGCGGGTCACCTCGATCGGCATCTGCTGGCCGCGCGCGGATAAGGAGGTCATGAGGGATGTCAGCTCATCCTCGTCCTGCACCAGCCGGTCCCGGACAAGATAATCAGCATCAATCGCAGCAAGCGGGATCGCCTCGATCAGCAAACCCTGCGCCCGGGCGCTCTCGATCGTCATCGCTTCGGCTTTGGCCTGTCTGCCCTTCGTACTCATTTTCACGTCACCGCTCACCTTCGAAACCGTTGTCCGGCCTGTTTCTGCCCTGCCAGCCGGGTCGTTTCGGACCCAATGCCGCACAGTACACTCACTGATCTAACAAACTCCGCGCCAAAATGCTGTAACTTGTGAATCACAAAGCAAGGTTTTCGACACAGGGCAAGGCTCAGCTATGGCATATTGGCTTTTCAAATCAGAACCTTCTACCTGGAGCTGGGATCAGCAGGTCGCCAAAGGCGATGCCGGGGAAGAGTGGAACGGTGTACGCAATTACCAGGCGCGCAACTTCATGCGTCAAATGGCGGTTGGGGATCGCGGGTTCTTTTATCATTCGCAAAAGGAGAAATCCGTGGTCGGCATCGTCGAGGTCATCGCCCCGGCCCATCCCGACAGCACAACAGATGACCCGCGTTGGGAATGCGTGGATATCAAGGCGATCCGAGGGGTCAAAACACCTGTTTCGCTGGACATGATCAAGGCCGATCCACGCCTTGCGGACATGGTATTGGTGAAAAGTTCGCGCCTGTCGGTTCAGCCGGTCACCGATCGGGAATGGGCCATCATTTGCGAGATCGCCGGAGTGCCTGCCTGAAGACGCGCTGGGATGGCGATGAAATGCAGAAGGGTTCCGGCATGACACCAGAACCCTTCTTTCCCCACGTGCTCCCTACGCACCACACGTGAACAAAATCTGGTCTGGCCATCCTGGCCGGTATCGCCGTTGTATCAAAACAACCTGTGCCGTTCAAACTGTAACTAGTTAGAATGAAAGAACAAAAAGAAACGCCCGCTTAACCAAGCGGGCGTGAAACGCAACTGATCAGCGCGATTTATCCGTAGACGGATTCTTTGCCAAAGTGCTTGGTCAACATGTAATAGACCACCGCGCGATACTTGTTGCGCTCGGGCTTACCGTAGGTTTCGACCACCTTGTTGATCGCCTCCGTCAGTTCCGGACCATCCGCAAGGCCAAGCTTCTTGATCAGGAAACTGTTTTTGACAGTCTCCAACTCGCCCGGCTGCGACGATGCGACGGTCGAGGCATCGGCATTGTAAATTGAAGGGCCGCAACCGATCGTCACCTTTGTCAAAAGGTCCATATCCGGTGTCATGCCACATTTGTTTTTCAGGTCGTCGGCGTACTGCGCGATCAAGTCGTCCCGTTTGCCCATTTTGAAATCCCTCCTTTGATAAGTTGACCTCGCGGGTCCACTCGAACCGTAAAGGCATAAATCAGAGCAACAAAGGAGAAAATTTGCCAGAAATCTTCAGAAATGGCGACGCGGCGCGAAATCGCTAATGTGACTCCCTCTTGCATCTTTCAAATCCAACCCCATATCGCGCGAAAGTCAGGAAAGTCAGGCGACCGCAAAGCAGACAAGGGGGCGATCATGGGACTTCACAGCAAGGCACCGGCTGACGCCTCGGAGCTGTGCCAGACTGCCGCGTTTCAAAGATCGCAGGGCCCGCTTTCGACCCGGGATATGCTGGCGCATCGCAAGGCGGGCATTGGGCTGGAATATGATCCGGTTCAAAGCGGTTGGGTGCGCGCCGACGTGACCGATGATTTTGACCTCTCGGCACGGCGCATCGGTTGGCCTTCGGTAAAATCCGTTCAGACCCGCGACCGCGGGATTGTGTTGCGCCGCTGGCTCCTGACAGATGCCACACAGTTTCGCAGCCTGCTGGATAATCCGGATGTCTGGCGGCATCTGCCAAATCCCTATCCCGGAGTGATCTCGATCGACATGGCCGAGGATCTGATCCGCCTGTCGCAGGACGAGACCTTGCACAGGGTGCGTGCCATTGTCGCCAACGATACCGCCGTTGGCCAAGTTCGTCTGGATTTCGCCGGTCAGGATCCCGAGTTGAGCTATTGGCTTGGCCAGCCGTTCTGGCGGAAAGGGATCGGCCTGAGGGCCGTGCAATCCTTTGTCGCCGAATGTTTTCAGGATGACCCTAAGCTGGATCACATGATTGCCCGCGCCCGACCCGAGAACACGGGATCGCTGCGCATTCTGGAAAAAGCAGGGTTCATTCCCGAAGGCCGCTCGAACGCGGCTCCGGACTGGATCATTCTGCGCTGCGACAGGCCGATCTAGTCAGCCAGCGTTACGCCCTGGGTTGCACCATGGCGGGTCTGCTGATCCAGGGCCGCGTCCCGTTCTGCCCATTTGCGCACAACTTTGCGCGGATTGCTGCAATTGGTGGGATGAATTTCTTCGGCAGCACGACGGCCATGTTCGGCATGCATCTGTTCATGGCGATACAGCGCATCCACCATAGTGTTCCAAATCCGCTCTTCACTGGGCGTAAGGGCCGCAGATGCGCTGAGTTTGGGTAATGTAATTCTGATTTCCAGATTGACTTTGCAACTGCCCGACCAGTTGATCCACCAGCGCGTATAGCCCCAGAACCCCTTGGGGCCGTTCTGCGCCATTTCCTGGCGCAGATCTGACAGGTTGTTACCGGAAATCGCGTAATGAGTAAGCGATTCCGATACACTCGGCCCGGCGACCGCTGGGGTCGCCGAAGCCAAAAGGGCTATGACGGCCCAGCAGCGCATGATCAGTAACGATAATGCTCGGGCTTGAACGGACCCTCGGGGCTGACGCCGATATAGGCGGCCTGATCAGCTCGCAGTTCCGTCAGTTTGACACCGATCCGGCCCAGGTGCAGACGCGCAACCTTTTCATCGAGGTGCTTGGGCAGAATGTAGACGTCGTTCTTGTACTGATCACCACGGGTCCAAAGCTCGATCTGAGCCAGAACCTGGTTGGTAAAGGACGCTGACATCACAAAGGACGGGTGTCCGGTGGCGTTCCCAAGGTTCAGCAGACGGCCTTCGGACAAGAGGATGAGACGGTTGCCCGAGGGCATCTCGATCATGTCCACCTGTTCCTTGATGTTGGTCCACTTGTGGTTCTTGAGCGCAGCAACCTGGATTTCATTGTCAAAGTGGCCAATGTTGCCGACGATGGCCATGTCCTTCATCTCGCGCATATGCTCGATGCGGATCACATCCTTGTTGCCGGTGGTCGTGATAAAGATGTCGGCGGTGGCCAGTTCGTCTTCCAGCAGGGTTACTTCGAAACCGTCCATCGCAGCCTGAAGCGCGCAGATCGGATCCACCTCGGTGACCTTCACGCGGGCACCGGCACCTCTGAGGGATGCGGCAGAACCTTTGCCCACATCGCCATAGCCAAGGACAACCGCAACCTTGCCGGCCATCATCGTGTCAGTGGCGCGGCGAATACCGTCAACCAGCGATTCCTTGCAGCCGTATTTGTTGTCGAATTTCGACTTGGTCACCGAGTCGTTCACGTTGATCGCAGGGAAGGGGAGCTGTCCCTTCTTGACCAGATCATAGAGACGGTGCACGCCTGTTGTGGTCTCTTCGGACACGCCTTTGATCTGATCGCGGATCTTGGTGAACCAGCCGGGGCTTTCAGCCATGCGCTTCTTGATCTGCGCGAAAATCGCCTCTTCTTCTTCCGATGTGGGAACAGCGAGAAGTTCGGTTTCACCGGCTTCGACACGCGCGCCCAGCAGGACGTACAAAGTGGCGTCGCCGCCATCATCCAGGATCATGTTCGGGCCATCTTCGAACAGGAACGACTTGTCCAGATAATCCCAATGTTCGACCAGGGTCTGACCTTTGATCGCAAAGACCGGCGTTCCGCCTGCGGCAATCGCTGCCGCCGCGTGGTCCTGGGTCGAGAAGATGTTGCACGACGCCCAGCGCACATCAGCGCCAAGCTCTACCAACGTCTCGATCAGGACAGCAGTCTGGATGGTCATGTGCAAGGAGCCGACGATGCGCGCACCTGTCAGGGGTTTGCTCTTGCCATATTCTTCGCGCAGAGCCATCAGGCCCGGCATTTCGGTTTCCGCTATATCCAGCTCTTTGCGGCCAAAATCGGCCAGCGCGATATCCTTCACGATGTAATCGTTTGCCATATGTCGTATTCCCTTATCCAACGGTTATGGCGGCAGATAGCACCGCAAACCCGGTCGGACAATCCAAAGCGACGGCTATTTCTGACCAAACAATGCCCTGCGCACAGTTTTGCGCCTCAGATCTTGCCTGAAAGGGGTCAAACTGCATGTTCAAACCGGATCGGTTTGTGTGTTACCCCGGATCACGAACAGTGAATGTCGTGAAATGAGGCGCGCATGAAGCAGCACAAACAGCCGCGAGCTTGGCAACGGATGCTGTCCGGGCGCAGGCTTGACCTGCTGGATCCAACCCCCGTCGATATCGAAATCGATGACATCGCACATGGCCTTGCCTTCGTGGCCCGTTGGAATGGCCAGACCCACGGCGATTTTGCCTATTCCGTGGCTGAACACTCCTTGCTGGTCGAAGGGCTGTTTTCGCGGATGGAAGGTTCTGTCGATCCCAAATGGCAGATGGCCGCGTTGCTGCATGATGCGCCCGAATATGTGATCGGAGATATGATCTCGCCTGTAAAAGCCGCGGTTGGCCCCGGATATGGCGCGCTGGATGACAGGCTGACGGCCGCCATTCACCTGCGCTTTGGCTTACCCGCGGTGATCCCGCAGACGATCAAGCGCAAGATCAAGAAGGCTGACAAGATCAGCGCCTGGATGGAGGCTATCCAGATTGCCGGGTTTTCCGAAGCTGAAGCGGACAGGCTCTTTGGCAAACCGGATCACGCCCTCATCGAGGGGTTTTCGATCCTGTTGCGCCCACCTGTAGAAACCCGAAATGCGTATGCCGCACGCCATGCCGCCTTGCTGGAGCGAATGTCGTGATCCATGTTCGCAAGGCGATGACGCTTGATACAGGGTCCATGGCCCGGCTGCTGAATGCGATCATTCAGGAGGGCGGCACAACAGCGATGACGCAGGCCGTGACCGCCACGGACATTCAGGATCGGATGAGCTTTGCGCCGGACCGCTCAGCCTGGCATGTCGCTCTGGACAGCGCCGAAGAGGTTCAGGGCTTTCAGTGGATCGCACCGCGCGAGGCCCTGCCCCCCGAAGCCTGCGACATCGCCACTTTCGTGCGGATCGGCAAGACAGGTCTGGGCATTGGATCGGCGTTGTTTGACGCCACGCGCAAGGCTGCGGCCGATCTGGGTTATGGCTGGATCAACGCCAACATTCGCGCGGATAATGACGGCGGATTGATCTATTATCAAAGCCGTGGATTTCGCGACTATGGCCGGATCACGGATTACAGACTCGAGAGCGGACTGGTGGTCGACAAAGTCCTGAAACGCTATGATCTGAAGTAGAGAACGGGTCCCTGCGGTGCGAAACCTTAACGCGGTGACCGCTTCGCCAAAATCCGCTGCAACGTGCGGCGGTGCATGTTCAGTCGGCGCGCGGTTTCGCTGACATTGCGATCACACAGCTCATAAACCCGCTGGATATGTTCCCAGCGCACCCGATCAGCACTCATCGGATTTTCCGGCGGCGGGGGCAATTCATCACCAGTCGCCAGCAAAGCATTGGTCACATCCGTCGCATCCGCAGGCTTTGACAGATAATCTGTCGCCCCGATCTTGACAGCGGCAACAGCGGTCGCGATGGCACCATATCCGGTCAGAACAACAACCCGGCAATCGGGCCGCTTTTCGCGCAGCACTTCGACCACATCCAGGCCGTTGCCGTCTTCAAGGCGCAGATCGACCACGGCAAAGGCAGGAGGGCGGGCGGTTGCAATGGCGCGGCCGGCTGCAACGGATCCGGCGGTCTCGATCTCGAAACCCCGTTTTTCCATCGCCTTGCCCAGACGCCTCAGAAACGGCTCGTCATCATCTACCAAGAGCAGCGACTTGTCAGGTCCGATGTCTCGCAGGGCTGGCTCGGCCATGCTGTGTCCTCCGGGGCTTTCGCGGTTTTTGATTTTTATTTTGTGTAACTATTAGCGGGACTTGGGCAAACGTCAAATCCAACCCTCACATGGCATCTATAAAGCATGCCATTGTTTCGGCGATTTGCTCGGATGTCGTGTCCCTGCGAAAGAACTCGACAAAGCCATATTCGGGCAGAACGAGGTAGCTGAAGGTCGAATGATCCACCAGATAGTACTCGTCATCAGCCGGATGCGCCTTGTAGTAGGTTTTATAGGCCTGGCTGGCCGCTTTCACCTGCGCGTCCGATCCGGTCAGTCCGATCATCTTCTCATGCAGGTTAAATGCGAAATCACCAACGACTTCGGGCGTGTCCCGGCGCGGATCGACCGAGATGAAGACCGGGGTGGCGCTGTATCCGCGCTCGGCAAGCAGATCAATCGCCTCGGCGTTGCGCGCCGTGTCCAGCGGGCAGACATCCGGGCAGAACGTGTATCCGAAATAGATCAGAGACGGTTCGGTGATCACATCGGCATCGGTGACGGTTTCGCCTTTGGAATTCACCAATTCGAACGGGCCGCCGATCTGTGCAGACCCGCCGGCAACAGCGCCGCTGCGACAACTGGCAAACTGATCATCCGAGCGCGTCACCATCGTGGCCATGTACACTCCGGCCAGACCGGCGATGACAACAGCAGCAGCGACAAAAGCGTAGATGCGGGTCATGCCAAGGCGTCCTATACTAACTCAAACGATGTTATCAATTTCGCCGAACACATAACGATCCCTTCGGCCAACGCAACGGACCTGAGACAATAATGCGCAGCATTCACACAGGCTTGATATCAGAACAGGAGCGCAGCAGCTGGATCCGTCTGCGCACACTCATCCTTTTGAGATGGATCGCCATCGCCGGACAGCTGACCGCAATCACAGTGGCGCAGCGGATGTACAACATCCAGCTTGAGCTGGGCCTGTGTTATCTGGCTGTCGGCGTCTCGGTCATCGGCAACCTGATCGCGATCTTCGTGTTTCCTGAAAACAAGCGACTGTCGGAAACCGAGAACTTTCTGATGGTTCTCTTTGACCTGCTGCAGCTGTCTTTCCTGCTGTATCTGACCGGCGGCCTTCACAATCCCTTTGCGCTGCTTCTGTTGGGGCCGGTGACGATTTCGGCAACTGTGATGACGCTGCGATCGACCGTCATCATCGGAGGCACGGCGATCATTCTGGTGACGCTTTTGGCCGAGTTTCATCTGCCATTGCGCACGGAACAAGGATTCATCCTGCGCATTCCGGACATCTTTGTCTTTGGCAACTGGGCCGCAATCATTATCGCCACGATGTTCATGGGGGCCTATTCCCGGCGCGTCAGTACCGAAATGCATTCGATGGGTGACGCGCTTGCCGCAACCCAGATGGCGCTTGCCCGGGAACAGAAACTGACCGATCTGGGAGGCGTCGTCGCTGCCGCCGCACATGAGATGGGCACCCCGCTGGCAACCATCAAACTGGCTAGTTCCGAGCTGATCGAAGAGCTTGAGGGATATCCCGAACTCAAGGAAGACGCGATCCTGATCCGCGAGCAGGCCGACCGGTGCCGCGATATCCTGCGCGACATGGGCCGCGCAGGTAAGGACGATCTCCACCTGCGGCAGGCTCCGCTGAGCGCTGTGGTTCAGGAGGCAGCCGAGCCGCATATGCGACGCGGCAAGACCATTCATTTCGAAGAAGGCCCGATTGCAGATGGCGACTATACGCAACCCTCGATCCTGCGAAAGCCCGAGGTGATCCACGGTTTGCGCAATCTGATCCAGAACGCGGTGGACTTTGCCCGCGCCAACATCTGGGTCGAAGCCATCTGGACCGACGATCTGATTTCCGTGCGGATTCTGGATGACGGTCGCGGCTATCCCTCTCATCTGATCGGCCGCATCGGCGATCCCTTCGTGCGGCGTCGACGCTTGGACACCGAGGGCAGGGCCCGCCCGGAATACGAAGGAATGGGTCTGGGGCTGTTCATCGCCAAGACGTTGCTCGAACGCACCGGGGCCGAGCTGACTTTTTCCAACGGCAGCGATCCGTTCCAGAACATCACGTCGGACAAAAACCGCCGCGGCGCGATCGTCGAGGTCGTGTGGCCACGCGCGATGATTGATGCACAGATGGGCCCGAATACAGTCCCAGTGGGGTCCAACCAGCCAATAGAAATTTAACAATGCGGTATGGTTAACCACAAATTAACGATTGCCCCCCACTCTAGGCAGAGGCGTAACGTTGGGGAACGGGCCGTTGGATTACTCCATGTGGCAATGGGTGGGCATGTCGGCTGTGTGCGGCATGGCCTGCATCGCATCCTTGAGCTGGTTTTTTGCGGCTGCGCGATCTGCGCGCAGTACGCGCATTCCGATCGCGTCAGAGTCCACCTGCGTATTTCTGTTTGACGGACCGCATCTGTCGTCTACCACCGCCAGCGCCGATGCGTTGTTGTCGGGGCAGGACTCGGGTGATGACTGGTCCTGTCTGCGGGACAGCCTGATCGAGCGATTTCCGCGATTCCCGGTCCATTTCAGCGATTTTGCCAGCTCCGGCCAGACGATGGTCGAACCGGGCGATCTAACTGATCCATGGCGCGTGCTGATCGAACCGCTTGGGGACACCATCCGCATCGAATTGGTGCCGCGCGACCCGAGTTTACAGAACAAGGCGGTTGCTTCGTTTCTTCATCATGGCATCGCGCAAGAGCTGGGGCAGTTGCAAGACATCGTCCAGGGCGCGCCCCATCCCATCTGGAAGATCGACACGCAGGGCCAGGAAATCTGGCACAACGCCGCCTATGAACGACTGTACCATCTGGCCTTCGGGACGGCACCTGATCCGGCCAAACCGCTGTTTGACGATCTGCCAGACGCGGAGTCCGCCACGCGACGGCAGACCATCGCCTTGCGCGGACGGGAAGATCCGGGCTGGTATGACGTGACCAGCCTGCGGCAGGATGGGGGGTGTATCCTCTATGCCTCGGACGTGGCCCAGGTCGTGATTGCCGAAACCACCCAGCGCAACTTTGTTCAGACGCTGGCCAAGACCTTTGCACAGCTGTCCATAGGTCTGGCGATCTTTGACCGGCGCATGCAGCTTGTTCTGTTCAACCCGGCACTAATCGACCTTACCACGCTACCGGCCGATTTCCTGAGTGCGCGGCCCAATCTTCTGTCCTTCTTTGACCGGCTGCGCGATGTGCGCGTGATGCCGGAACCCAAGAACTATGGCAGCTGGCGCGAGCAGATGTCCTCGATGGTGGATGCCGCCAATGACGGCAACTATTGCGAGACCTGGTCATTGCCCTCAGGCTCGACCTATCGCGTGACAGGCCGACCACATCCGGATGGCGCGGTGGCGTTCCTTTTCGAGGATATATCGGCGGAAATCTTTCTCACACGCCGGTTTCGCGCCGATCTTGAGCTGAGCCAGGGCATTCTGGACGAGTTTGACGATGCCGTGGCTGTCTTTTCGGCCAGCGGAATCTTGACGATGACGAACCGGTCGTACCGCACGCTCTGGAAAATCGATCACGAGGCCAGCTTTGCCGACATGACGGTGATCGACGCCATGCGCGACTGGCAGACCATCGGCGGGGCGAATGCGCTCTGGGGAGAGCTGCGCGACTTTGTGCTGGGACGTGAGGATCGCGCCAGTTGGTCCGCCCCCCTGATCCTGTCGGACGGGCGCAGTTTCACCTGCTCGGTCCACCCGGTTCAAAGCGGTGCAACCATGATCAGCCTGTCTGCAATGATCACCGCTCCGATCACGGGAAAACAGCCCCACGAATGCCTGTCGAATTGATCTGATATCGCTTGCAGGCACCCCGGCCTGCGGCCATTCTGGGACCATGGCAGACAGGCACGCTTTACTGAAATTCCCCTCCGAGGACGCAACGCGCCGCTGTGGTGTGGCGTTGGGCAGCCTGTTGCGACCGGGCGATACCGTGCTGCTGAGCGGCGATATCGGCGCGGGCAAAACGTTTCTTGCGCGCGCCTTGATACAGTCTTTGCAGCACGAGGCAGAAGACGTTCCTTCTCCGACATTCACCCTTGTTCAAACCTATGAGACACCGTTGGGAGAGCTTTGGCACAGTGATCTCTATCGCATCACAAGTACGGATGAGATCGAGGAACTGGGCCTGATCGACGCATTCGACACAGCGATCTGCCTTGTGGAATGGCCAGACCGCCTGGGCGATCTTGCGCCCGCCAAGGCCCTGCACATCGAGCTGACGACAGACGCTGACGACCTTCAGATGCGCCGCGCCACGCTCAGCTGGACCGATCCGCGCTGGGACAACCTTGTTTGCTTGCTGACAGAAGGGGCCACACCGTGACCGACCGCTCAGAGCTTGCCGCGCGCTTTCTCAAAGGCACCGAATGGGCCAATGCAAAGCGCAAACCCCTGGCCGGAGATGCCTCGAACCGACGCTATGAGCGGCTGCATCAGCCGGATGGAACAACCGCCGTGTTCATGGACGCCCCGCCTGAAAAGGGCGAAGATGTGCGCCCGTTCATCGCCATTGCGGAATATCTCTCCTCTCTTGGCCTCAGCGCCCCCCGGATACCGGCCCGCGATACAGACACGGGTTTTCTCATTCTCGAAGATCTTGGGGATGACCTTTATGCCCGCGTGGTCGAACGCAGCCCCGAAATCGAAGAAACGATATATGTCGCGGCAACGGATGCGTTGATCGCCCTGCATCGCGCCGACCCTCCCGATCTGAAACCCTATGATGCCCAGATCATGACCGATCTGGCCGCCACCGCTTACACCCGGTACAAGGCAGGTATCACCGGGGTTGATCCCAAAGACGAAACCGCCGCCTTTATCGCCCGGTTCCGCCCGGTGCTGGCCCAGTTGACAGGCGGCCCGCAGGTCCTGATCCAACGCGATTATCACGCCGAAAACCTGCTCTGGTTGCCTGACCGCGCCGGAGTTGCGCGTGTCGGCATGCTTGATTTTCAGGACGCTATGCTGGGCCATCCGGCCTATGATCTTGTCTCGATCCTGCAGGATGCGCGCCGCGATGTGCCCGTCACGATCGAGGCAGCCATGATCGACCATTACGTCCGCGCCACGGGTGTGGAAAAGGACGGCTTCAGCGCAGCTTATGCCGCACTTGGGACCCAGAGAAACCTGCGCATTCTGGGCATTTTCGCCAAGCTTAGTCTCGATATGGGCAAATCACACTACATTGATCTGATCCCCCGCGTCTGGGGTCTGCTGCAGCGTGATCTTGATCATCCCGCGCTCGGGACAATTGCGCCGATCATCCGTGCGGAATTGCCCGAA
Organism: Aestuariivita sp.; assembly: GCF_049276915.1. Taxonomy (NCBI): domain Bacteria; kingdom Pseudomonadati; phylum Pseudomonadota; class Alphaproteobacteria; order Rhodobacterales; family Paracoccaceae; genus Aestuariivita; species Aestuariivita sp. The sequence goes on from NZ_JBASXK010000016.1 coordinate 15,322, forward strand.
CCGACAGCCGAAAACCTTGCACGGCTCAAACCGACATGACCCAAGCCGTGATGATTTTCGCGGCTGGGTTCGGCACGCGCATGGGCGAACTGACGCGGGACCGCCCCAAGCCGATGATCCCGGTGGCCGGCAAGATGTTGATCGATCATGCGATTGACCTCGCGGCAGAGGCAGGCATCACGCGGGTTGTGGCAAACACGCATTATCTGGCTGACCAACTGCACAGCCACCTTGCGCCAAAAGGCGTTCTGATCTCGCATGAAGATCCGGATATTCTGGACACAGGCGGCGGGCTACGCGCTGCTTTGCCCTTGTTAGATACTGAAACCGTCTTCACCCTCAACCCCGATGTGCTTTGGCTTGGCCCCAATCCCCTGACACTGCTGCGCACAGCATGGGACCCGGATCAGATGGACGGCCTTCTTATGTGCGTGCCGCTTGGGCGCACCCATGGACGCCAGGGCGCAGGCGACTTCGGGATCGACGAAACCGGTCATGTCATCCGGGGCGGCGATCTTGTCTATGGCGGGGCGCAGATCCTTAAAACACAGGGTCTGAAAGACATCCCCCAAGCCGCATTCTCGCTCAATCTCCTGTGGGACCAGATGAACGCGGCGGGGCGTCTGCATCTGGCCAGCTATCCCGGCGCATGGTGCGATGTCGGCACGCCGCAGGGCATCCCGCTGGCTGAAGCGCTGTTGGAGAACGGCCATGTTTGAGCCGGGCGAGACAGCGCGCCTGTTTGCTCAGGCCCCCGGCGTTGATTTCCCGCAAGCGTTGGTTGATGGCCTGCGCGCCCGCATGAAAGATGCGCCACCCGAAGCCATGGCGCGGGTCCATCTGATCGTGAACACCCGCCGCATGGCCCGCCGGATCCGCGAGATTTTTGACACCGGGCCGCCCTGCCTCTTGCCACGCATCTCTCTGGTCACCGATCTGGGAGAGTTGGCCGCGCGCGACACGATCGCGCCGGCTGTCTCGCCGCTGCGCCGCCGGCTGGAGCTTACGCAACTGGTGGCCCGGTTGCTGGACAGCCAGCCCGGTCTGGCCGCGCGCGCGTCTCTCTATGATCTGGCCGACAGCCTGGCCGAGCTTCTTGACGAGATGGAGGGAGAAGGCGTGTCTCCCGATGCCATCGACAAGCTGGATGTGTCGGACTTGTCCGGCCACTGGGAGCGCGCCAAGGCGTTCATCAACATCACGCGCGGGTTCTACGACAATGAAGAGGCCGGGCTTGACGCGCAGGCCCTCCAGCGCCGGGTCATCGCCGCGATGATTGCGCGCTGGCAGGATGAGCCGCCGGCGCATCCGGTGATCCTTGCCGGTTCTACCGGATCACGCGGCACCACGTTGTTGCTGATGAAGGCCATCGCCGCCCTTCCACAGGGCGCGGTCGTGCTTCCGGGTTTTGATTTCGACCTGCCGACACCGGTCTGGTCGCATCTGGATCGCGCAATCGCGGCGGAAGATCACCCGCAATATCGCTTTCACCGCCTGATGACGGATCTTGGAGTGTCGGCCGCCGATCTGCGCCCCTGGCATGACACGCCCGCCCCATCGCCAGCCCGCAACCGCGCGCTTTCGCTTGCTCTGCGGCCGGCGCCTGTCACCCATGCGTGGCTGTCCGAAGGCCCAGCGCTGCGCGATCTGGCACAAGGGTTTGAAGATGTCACTCTGATCGAGGCCCCGTCACCGCGCGCCGAAGCATTGGCCATCGCATTGCGCCTGCGTCAGGCCGCGCAGGACGGGACGCGCGCGGCGCTGATCACGCCCGACCGGATGCTGACACGGCAGGTGACGGCCGCGCTCAACCGGTGGGGTATTCTGCCCGATGACAGCGCCGGCACTCCGTTGCAGCTGTCGCCTCCGGGCCGGTTCCTGCGCCATGTCGCTCAGTTGTTTCAGCGCCGCCTGAAAACCGATCAGCTTTTGACGCTGCTCAAGCACCCTCTCACCCATAGCGGTGGCGCGCGGGGCCCGCATCTGCGCATGACCCGCGAGCTTGAGCTTTGGTTGCGCAAGGAAGGCCATCCGTTCCCCGACGCGCAGGCAATTCGCACCTGGCTGTCAAAGCAGGACGCACCACTCCCCCGATGGGCCGATTGGGTGATCGACTGCTTCATGGGTAATGACAGCCCCGCGGCGCGCCCGCTTGCAGATTGGGTGAGCGATCTGGAAACCCGCGCCCAGGCAATCGCCGGAGCAGGCGAGGGGGCGGGCGGTCTTTGGGACAAGAAGGCGGGACGCGAAGCACGCCGCCTTATGGACGAACTGGCCCGTGATGCCGGGTATGGCGGGATCATGGCCGCGGCAGATTTCAGCGACCTTTTGGGCGCGATCCTGTCGCGCGGCGAAGTGCGGGACCGCGATGCGCCCCATCCAGATATCATGATCTGGGGCACGCTTGAGGCACGGGTGCAGGGGGCTGACCTTCTTATTCTTGGCGGGCTGAACGAAGGCACCTGGCCCGAAGGCTCCAAGCCCGATCCCTGGTTGAACCGCCAGATGCGGGCAGATGCAGGCCTGTTGCTGCCGGACCGCCGGATCGGATTGTCGGCACATGACTTCCAGCAGGCAATTGCCGCACCCGAAGTCTGGCTGACACGGGCGATCCGGTCCGACGATGCCCAAACCGTTTCTTCGCGCTGGATCAACCGGCTGATGAACATGCTCGAAGGGTTGCCCGAACAGGGCGGCTCGGCGGCGCTGAAACAGATGCGCGCACGCGGTCAGGGCTGGCTTGACTGGTCAGCCCAGCTTGAAGCCGCGCCACAGATCGTTCCGGCGCACCGGCCATCGCCGCGGCCTCATCCTGATCTGCGACCCAAGCAGCTTTCGGTGACCGAGATCAAACGCCTGATCCGTGACCCATATGCGATCTATGCCCGCCATGTTCTGCGTCTCGGGCCGCTGGATCCGGTGGTGCGTTTGCCCGATGCCCGCATCAAGGGCATTGTCGTGCACGAGGTGCTCGAACAGTTCGTGAGCGCGCTGGATAACGGCACCGCGTCACTGGACCGGCAAAGCTTTATGAATATCGCCACGCGGACCCTGGAGGAGGGCATTCCCTGGCCCACCGCACGCCTGCTCTGGTTGGGCCAGCTTGAGCGCAATGCCGACTGGTTCCTCGAGGGCGAAGCGGCGCGACGCACCGACACGCACCGCGAAGGCTCCGAGGTCACGGCGGGGCGCAGGATCGATGATCTGGATTTCAAACTGACAGCCCGCGCCGACCGGATCGACCGCGATTCCTCGGGGCGGCTGGTGATTTACGATTATAAGACCGGATCACCCCCGACAAAGGCCCAACAGGTGAAGTTCGACAAGCAGCTCCTGCTTGAAGCTGCAATGGCCGAGGAGGGCGGTTTTCGCGGTATCCCCGGTGCCGAAGTCGCCAAGGCGATCTTTATCGGTCTGGGCGCATCCAAGGAAGTTGCCGCCCCTCTGGAAGAAGAGCCTCCACACAAGGTCTGGGAAGAATTCTGCGAACTGATCGCCGCCTATATGGATCCCGCTGTGGGATACACCGCGCGCCGGATGCTGGAGAAAGACACTGATACCGGCGATTTCGACCAGCTTGCCCGCTATGGCGAGTGGGATGATACGCAAACGCCCGTGCCCGAGGATCTGACATGATCCGCAATGACGCCACAGAAGCACAGGTTCAGGCCGCCGATCCCAATGCTTCGACCTGGCTGGCTGCCAATGCCGGGTCCGGCAAAACCCGGGTGCTGACAGATCGCGTGGCGCGTTTGCTGCTGAACCGGGTGGAACCACAGCGCGTCCTGTGTCTGACCTATACCAAAGCCGCCGCAAGCGAGATGCAGAACCGGCTGTTCAAACGGCTGGGCGAATGGGCGATGCTGCCAGATGCAAAGCTGCGCCAGACGCTGGATGAACTGGGGGTGGAACAGGCACTGGACGCGGACCAGCTGCGCGAAGCAAGGACACTGTTTGCGCGGGCCATCGAAACCCCCGGCGGATTGAAGATCCAGACGATCCATTCCTTCTGCGCGGGGCTGTTGCGGCGCTTTCCGCTTGAGGCCGGTGTCAGCCCGCAATTCACCGAGATCGAAGACCGCGCCGCGACGCTGCTGCGTGGAGAAATCGTAGATGATCTGGCCGAGGGTCCCGATGCCCAGCGCGTTGCCAATGTGGCGCGCCACCTGGGTGGCAGCGATCTGGACAAGCTCACCCAGGCAATTGCCGCGCGACGCGAAGCGTTCGCGACCGAGCGTGATCGCGCAGCCCTTCTGGACCTGTTTGATTTGCCAGCCGATGCCTGCCAAGATGATATCGCAACACTGCTGTTTCTGGGCGGCGAGGCCGATCTGCTGGCCCGCCTGATCCCCGTGCTTGAGCAAAGCGGGTCGACCGATCAGAAACTGGCAAGCCGGTTGCGCAGCATCGCATCATTGGACACATCCGCCTGCGCCGAACTGGAAAGCGTGTTTCTTTATGGTGCAAGCGCTCAGGCCGGACCCTTCAGCGCCAAGCTGGGCAAGATTCCCGCCAAAATGGCCAAGGCATCAGCCGAACTGCACGCAGAGACCGATCAGTTCATGCTGCGCATCGAAGCTGCGCGCGCAAGACGGCTGGCTCTGCAAGCGGCGGAAACGGCGTATGATCTGCACCAGTTCGCGCAGGTGTTTCTGCGCGAATATGCCCAGCGCAAACTGTTGCGAGGGTGGCTGGATTTCGACGATCTGATCATCAAGGCGCGGCACCTTCTGAATGACAGGCGGGTGGCGCAATGGGTTCTGTTCCGGCTGGATGGCGGAATAGACCATATTCTTGTGGACGAGGCGCAGGACACCAGCCCGGCACAATGGGACGTGATCGAAAAGCTCAGCCAGGAATTCACCAGCGGCCTTGGCGCACGCGATGAGGCGCGCTCGATCTTCGTTGTGGGCGACAAGAAGCAGTCGATCTATTCCTTTCAGGGCGCGGACCCCGACGGCTTTGACCGGATGCGCGCCTATTTCGCCGGTCGTCTGGCAGAATCCGGCAAACATCTCAGCGACCGGACCCTGCAATACTCGTTCCGCTCGTCCCATGCGATCCTGTCCATGGTGGATGTTCTGTTCGAGGGTCTGGCCGACGCCGGTTTCGACGGTGAAAGCCATATCGCCTTCAAGGATCAGCTTCCCGGCCGTGTCGATCTCTGGCCTGCGCTTGAGATGTCAAAAGACGACACCGACACACCCTGGTACACTCCTGTGGATCGCCCCAGCCCCAAGCATCATAGCGTTGAACTGGCCGAAGCGATCGCCGCACAGATCAGGGAGATGATCGACACTCAGACGCTGATCCCCGAAGACGGCGGGCAGGCACGACCGGTGCGCGCGGGCGATGTTCTGATCCTTGTGCAACGCCGATCCGTGCTGTTTTCCGAGATCATTCGGGCCTGCAAGGCCCAAGGCCTGCCCATCGCCGGGTCCGACCGGCTGAAGGTCGGTGCCGAGCTGGCGGTCAAGGACCTGGCTGCCTTGCTATCCTTCCTCGCAACGCCCGAGGATGATCTGTCACTGGCCATAGCTCTCAGGTCGCCTCTGTTCGGATGGAGCGAGCAACACCTGTTTGATCTGGCCCATCGCCGCGCGCCAAAGGCGTTTCTCTGGCAAAGCCTGCGTGAACGCGCGGATGAATTCGTTGAAACCATGGCCATTCTGGATGACCTGCGCAGGCAGGCGGATTTCCTGCGGCCCTATGACCTGATCGAACATATCCTGATCCGCCACGGCGGTCGCCAAAACCTTCTGGGACGGCTGGGCCATGAAGCCGAAGACGGGATCAACGCGCTTTTGTCCCAGGCCCTGGCTTATGAGCGCTCGGAAGTGCCGTCGCTGACGGGGTTCCTTGTGTGGATGGAGACAGACGATCTGGAAATCAAACGCCAGATCGACAGTGCGGGAAACATGATCCGGGTGATGACCGTGCATGGAGCCAAGGGTCTGGAGGCCCCGATTGTCATCCTGCCCGACACGGCCAAGCGAAAGTCCGGCCAGAAAAGCCAACTGGTGCTGGCCAATGACGTCCCGCTCTGGCGTGGCCGCAAGGAAGAAGCACCGGCGCTGATCGCCGCGGCCACCGCAGATGAAGAGGCACGCGATGAGGCCGAACGCCTGCGCCTTTTGTACGTGGCACTGACGCGGGCCGAGAAATGGCTGATCGTTGCAGCCGCCGGAGAGCTGGACAGCAAGGGCACCAATACCTGGTATCAGCGGGTCGAGGAGGCTTTGAAAGCAGGCGGCGCGGTCCAACAGGAATTTGCGCTGGGCAGGGGCTTGCGTCTGGAAACATCTGTCTGGGACGGCATGGTGCGATCGGACCCGAAGACGCCAGAGATCACCCCGGATCCCTTGCCCGATCTTTTTCGCCAACCCGCGCCCCGGCCAGCCCCCGTTCCGGAAACCCTCAGCCCTTCGGATCTGGGCGGGGCCAAGGCACTGCCCGGCGACAGCGGCCTTGACGAAGAGGCCGCCAAGCTGCGCGGAACCCGCATCCACCTCCTTCTGGAAATGCTCCCGGTTTTCCCCCAGCAAGACTGGGCCGACAAAGCCGCTCAGATCCTTGATCTTGACCCGGAGGACACCGCGCCCCTTCTGGCCGAAGCCCGCAACGTGCTGACCGACCCGGCGCTAGGCCACCTGTTTTCTGACACCACTCTGGCCGAAGTCGCCATCACCGCCGACATGGGCGATTGTCGCATTCATGGCACCATTGACCGGCTGATCATCGCCGGCGATCACGTTCTTGCAGTGGATTTCAAAACCAACGCCGTGGTGCCGGATACAGCCGATGCTACGCCCGAAGGGTTGTTGCGGCAGATGGCCGCTTATGCGCAGGCTTTGGCCCAGATCTATCCCGACAAGCGCATCGATACCGCGATCCTGTGGACACGAACGGCGCAACTTATGGCATTGCCGCACGATATTGTGACAGAAACCGGAAAGCGCAGGCTAAATCTTGACGCCGACCAAGGGGCTTCTTAGGTTGCCATCCCAACCCAACCTCGTCCCAGGAGACAGCCATGTCCACCGTTGCAGTAACAGACGATTCATTCGACGCCGAAGTGAAAAACTCCGATATCCCTGTAGTGGTGGATTTCTGGGCTGAATGGTGTGGCCCCTGCAAGCAGATCGGCCCAGCGCTTGAGGAGCTGTCCGAAGAGATGGCCGGCCGGGTGAAAATCGTCAAAGTAAACGTTGACGAAAACCCAAATTCCCCCGCCCAGATGGGCGTGCGCGGCATTCCGGCACTGTTCATCTTCAAGGATGGTCAGGTGGTTTCGAACCGCGCGGGCGCAGCACCCAAGGCCACGCTTCAGGGCTGGATCGAAGAGTCGATCTGATCTGACGATACCTTCAAGAAACAGAGCACCCCGGCGGGTGCCCTTTTTCGTGGCACTCAGACCGGCCAGTCCAGATGCACGAACCGCGCGCGAATCTTTTCGCCCGCATCTTCGCGCCCGGCATTGATGGATTTCTGCTGCCAGAACCAATGCACGTATTTCGCGAAATCCGGACGCTCTGACAGAACCCTCCTGAACGCCTCTTCGGGTGTCATCCGGGTCAGGCTTTGCGCGATGTGGTGAAAGTCGATCTTTGCGAACAGGATCGCGGGCCGGTCAAACAAGAACCCGTCAAACGCCACCGCGGAGTTCTGCGTCACGACATAGGCACAGGCCTGCAGAAAGTCGCGCGCCGATCCGGCCTCAAGGCGAAGCCGGGGATGCGCGACCGCAAGTTTTTCCAACGCATCATGGTCGGCCTGCACATAGGTTTCCTTTGGATGCAGCGTGGCGACAACATCGCGCTTTGGCTCAAGCCGCAGGACTGTCTCAAGCATCTGGATCGGGCACATGTGCTGAAACGACCGGTGTTCGGTCAGTTTGCCCTGAAGCGGCACGTAAACAAATCCATCCGGAGTGTCTGTGACGTCTTCGACGTCATGAAGCCGCTTGCGCCAGAAGCTCTGAAACCGATTGGCGGCGGCATGGTTGACGCTGCCCGGATCAAACCGGTCGCGGGCCACATCCCAGAGCCAGCGCCTTTCGGTCCGGTCGATCTGCCAGAACGGATAATGATAGGCCCGGCGGAACATCAGTCCGCGCCGCCCAAGCGGGGGTTTCATATGTACAAGCGAATAGCCCTCGTGTTCCTCGGGCATGTCATCTTCGTGAAGAAACCGGACGGTCAGCCCGGCCTGTTCCAAAACACCCTGCATCAAACCGATAAAGTTATGCTCGCCCCGCTGCGCGCTGTGCAGCAGGTTGTCTTCAAGGAAAATCTGCACATCGCGCGGGGCTGTCATCCGGCGAAGCTAGGCAGGCGACAAGCCCTGCGCAACCCTTGTGCCTATGATCCAGCGCGTCCATATAGGATCGCAACGCGTTAAGGAGGCCAAGATGGCAGAAGACTTCCCGGGCTGGCATGGCACAACGATCATCGGCGTCAAGAAAGACGGCGTGGTGGTCATAGCAGGTGACGGACAGGTCTCTCTCGGTCAGACCGTGATCAAGGGCACTGCGCGCAAGGTGCGCCGCCTGTCTCCGGGCGGCTTTGACGTGGTTGCGGGCTTTGCCGGATCAACGGCGGATGCCTTCACGCTGCTGGAACGGCTTGAGACCAAACTCGAGGCAACGCCGGGCCAACTGGCCCGCGCTTCGGTTGAATTGGCCAAAGACTGGCGCACGGACAAATACCTTCAAAAGCTCGAAGCGATGCTGATCGTCACCGACGGTGCCGAGATTTTCGTGATCACCGGCGCGGGCGATGTTCTGGAACCCGAACATGACGTGACGGCGATCGGATCGGGTGGAAACTATGCATTGGCAGCGGCGCGCGGCATGATGGACAGCGATAAATCCGCCGAAGAGGTGGCCCGCGCCGCCATGGCGATCGCCGCCGATATCTGTGTCTATACAAATGGCAATCTGACGGTTGAAACGATTTCCAGATGATTGAACGCGACGATCTGCGGGCGGCGGTCTCGGCCGGGATCGTAACCGAGGCTCAGGCCGCTTCACTGGCAAGTCTGGCGGATTCCCGGCGCGGTGCGCGCGAGAACCTGAAACCGGGTGATGAACCATTCGAGCTGTTCAAAGGCTTCAACGAGATCTTCATCGTTGTGGGTTTGGGCATCCTATCCATGGGGTGGTTTGCCGTCGGTGCCGTCATGATCAATCCGGGTGCCGGTGGATTGCTGAGACAGGCAATCATGTTTGCCATTGTTGGCGGCGTTCTGATCTGGCTTTTGTCGGAATACTTCATTCGGATCCGGCGCATGGTCGCGCCTGCGATTGCATTGTCGATCCTCTGGGCGCTGAACGCCCTGGCTGGATTTACCGCCGCATTCGCCGAGCCTTTCATGGTCGGGCAGGAGGATTACCAGAGCCTTCCGCTCCCCGCGGCGCTTGCGACGCTCACGATCTTTTTCTTCTGGCTGCGCTTTCGCGTGCCGTTTGCCATGGCCATGATCGCGCTGGGTGCTTTCATCGTCGCCCTAGTCTGGACTGCCGCCGGCGCAGGAACGCCAGAAAGCGCCACCGATATCTTCATGTTGTCCGGCGATGGACCCTTTGCCTGGGTCACCTTGCTGATCGGCCTGCTTGTCTTTGCCTTGGCAATGGGCTTTGACATGTCCGACCCGCATCGCGTCACCCGGCGCGCGGCGAATGGCTTTTGGCTGCATGTCATCGCCGCCCCGGCGCTGGTGAACACGGTTGCTCTGACCCTGTTCACCCAAGGAACGGACGCTGCCTATCTGGCGCTGGCCGTGTTTCTTCTGATCTTTGCCGTCATCGCCATCATCATCGACCGGCGGTCCTTTCTGATTGCTGCCGTTGGCTATTGCGTCGCGCTCTCCAGCGCGGTGTTCGATGGAGACGGCGCAGGCTATGGCATTCTGATCCTTGGCGCATCGCTCGTCCTGCTTGGGGCTGCGTGGGAACGCCTGCGCGCGCGCCTGTTACGCCTCTTTGGCCCCGTCCTTCCACTTGACCGCCTTCCACCCTCAGCCTGAGGATTATTCATGACCGATCTCACCCCTCGCGAAATCGTCTCGGAACTTGACCGTTTCATCATTGGCCAGAATGACGCTAAACGCGCCGTTGCCGTTGCCTTGCGCAACCGCTGGCGGCGCAAACAGCTGGGCGACGACCTGCGCGACGAGGTCTATCCCAAGAATATCCTGATGATCGGCCCCACCGGCGTCGGCAAGACCGAGATCAGCCGCCGTCTGGCGAAACTTGCCCGTGCGCCCTTCATCAAGGTCGAGGCGACAAAATTCACCGAGGTCGGCTATGTCGGACGCGACGTGGAACAGATCGTGCGCGATCTGGTGGACGCCGCCATCTCGATGACGCGCGAGCATATGCGAGAAGAGGTCAAGGCCAAGGCCCATGCCGCCGCCGAAGAGCGCGTGATTACCGCCATTGCCGGCGAGGACGCGCGCGAGGCAACGCGCGAGATGTTTCGCAAGAAGCTCAAGTCGGGTGAACTGGATGACACGATCATCGATCTGGAAATCGCCGATACGTCAAACCCCATGCCGATGATTGATATTCCCGGGCAGCCCGGCGCGAACATGGGCATGATGAACATCGGCGATCTGTTTGGAAAAGCCTTTGGCGGGCGCACGGTGCGCAAACGGCTCAGCGTTGCTGACAGCTATGAGATCCTGATCGGTGACGAGGCGGACAAACTGCTGGATGATGAAACCGTCACCCGCACCGCCCTTTCGGCGGTCGAAGAGAATGGCATCGTGTTTCTGGACGAGATCGACAAGGTCTGTGCCCGCTCGGATGCGCGCGGCGGCGATGTCAGCCGCGAAGGCGTGCAGCGTGATCTGCTGCCCCTGATCGAAGGCACCACCGTCAGCACCAAACACGGGCCGGTCAAGACGGACCACATCCTGTTCATCGCCTCGGGCGCCTTTCATATCGCCAAACCATCGGATCTGTTGCCCGAACTGCAGGGTCGCCTGCCGATCCGGGTAGAGCTGCGGGCCCTGACCGAAGACGATTTCGTCCGCATTCTGACAGAAACCGACAATGCGCTGACCCTGCAATACTCGGCGCTGATGGGCACGGAAGAGGTCACTGTCACCTTCACCGAAGACGGGATCAGGGCGCTGGCCCATATCGCGGCCGAAGTGAACCAGAGCGTTGAAAACATCGGTGCGCGGCGGCTTTACACGGTTATGGAGCGTGTGTTCGAGGAACTTTCCTTTACCGCACCGGACCGGGCCGGGGACGCGATCGAAGTCAACGCGGCCTTTGTCGACGAGAACCTGGGTGAACTGGTCAAATCCACCGATATCAGCCGCTATGTGCTCTGACGGCACAATACGCTTTTGGATCTGAGCCAGTCCTTTCTGGTCCGCAACGCCAAGTGGCTGTCTGCCGGAGCGTTGCTGACATTTCTGTCCAGTTTTGGTCAGACCTTCTTTATCTCGATCTTCGCAGGAGAGATCCGCGAGACATTTTCGCTCAGCCACGGGGCTTGGGGCAGCATCTATTCCCTTGGTACGACCGCCTCGGCCATTGCGATGATCTGGGCAGGAAGCCTGACAGACGTGTTTCGGGTCAGGGTACTGGGGCCGGTGATCCTGATCGGGCTGACATTGGCGTGCCTGTCGATGGCCTTTGTCAGCGCGGTCTGGTTTCTGCCACTGGTCATCTTTGCCCTGCGCTTTACCGGGCAGGGCATGACCAGCCATATCGCAGTTGTCGCCATGGCGCGCTGGTTCGTGGCCACACGGGGCAAGGCGCTGTCAATTGCCACGCTGGGTTTCGCTGTTGGCGAGGCGATCCTTCCCCTGACTTTCGTTGCACTGATGGTGATTTTCGACTGGCGCATCCTGTGGTTGGTCGCGGCGGGCATCGCGCTTTTGGGTGCGCCGATACTGGCAATGTCGCTCAGGCAGGAACGTACCCCGCGTGAGATTTCAGCCGAAAACCCGTCGGCGGGAATGAACGGCCTGCACTGGACCCGAAACGGTGCCCTGCGCCATCCTCTGTTCTGGTTCATGGTGCCGGCCTTGCTGGGGCCGTCGGCCTTCAATACGGCATTCTTCTTTCATCAGGTGCATTTTGCCGAGATCAAGGGCTGGCAACATATCGAACTGGTGGCCTATTTTCCGCTCTACACAGGATTTTCCGTGGTCGCGATGATGCTATCGGGCTGGGCATTGGACAAATGGGGCACCGCGCGGCTCATGCCCTTGTATCAACTGCCGCTGGTGTTCAGCTTCCTGGCATTTTCCTGGGCAAGCGAGCCGACCCTGGCCTGGATCGGCTTTCTGTTTCTTGCCATGACGACCGGCTTTAACTCAACCTTGCCCAATGCCTTCTGGGCCGAGTTTTTCGGCACCAACCATATCGGCTCGATCAAGGCGATGGCGGCTGCGATCATGGTGCTGGGCTCGGCGATCGGGCCGGGTGTGACGGGCATCCTGATCGACTTCGGGATCGGGCTTGAAACGCAGTTCATCGCAATCGCCGTCTATTTCCTGCTGACAACCGCGATGATGTGGATCGGCATCGCGCGGTTCCGCGACTCGGTCCCAAGCTATCGCTGACGGCGCAGATAGACGTAATAGGCCCCTTCGCCGCCGTGGCTTACATGAGCCGGACTGATCTGCATCACCGCTTGCGCCAAGGGAGGTGACGACAACCAGCCGGGCACCTGGTGGCGCAATACGCCGCGCGGACGGGGAATCGGGCCGGTCTCGTCGGATCGTTTGCCCTTGCCGGTGATCACCAGAACCAGACGCTTGCCCGAAGCCTGCGCCGACAGAATGAACCGCGTCAGAGCGGGATGCGCACGATCCAGCGTCATCCCATGCAGGTCAATCCGTCCCTCGGGCGAAAGCTTGCCGCGCTTCATCTTTCCAAACGACTTCTTGTCCATCTGCACGGGCGCCGAGGACAGCCTGTCCTGCAAGGACGGTTGCAGCTTGTGCGGCGTGTTCGAAACGGTTGACGGCTGGCCCAGCGTAAAGGGCTCATTGATGCTGAACGCGGGCTTTTGCGGTTTCGGTTTTGGCCGCACGGCATGGGACGGTGGATCTGTGCGACGCTCGGGGTGCAACCTCTCGGTGCGCTGGGCCACCTTCTGCCACAGCTCGATCTCATCCAGACGCAGGCGGCGGCGTGTCATGATTGCCCCTCGGGCAAGAGGGCATAGGCGCGCTGAATGGGCAATAGGGTAACCATCCGGCCGGGATCTCTCAGCCGACCAGCGGCCCGGCCCGCGACATCGCCGGTGCCAAAAAAGATGTCCGCCCGCTGTGCGCCCTTGATCGCGGAACCGGTATCCTGCGCAATCATCAGGCGGCGCATCGGACCATCGCCTTCCTTTTCGATCCAGACCGGAGCCCCCAGCGGATGAAAAGCCGGATCCACCGCGATTGACCGAAGAGCGGTGATCGACCGGTTCATCGCGCCCAAAGGCCCGCGATCCGCTGGCACATGCGAGACTTCGCGGAAAAACACGTATGAAGGGTTGTGAAACAACAGCTCTTCACCCGCGACCGGGTTGCGCCGGACCCAGTTCTGGATCACCTGGGCGCTGACCTGATGGGCCTGAAACACGCCGCGCCGCGTCAGTTCAACCCCGATCGAACGATAGGGGTGCCCATTGTTCCCGCCATATCCGACACGCAATGCGCCTCCGTTCTCCAACCGCACCCGGCCGGAACCCTGTATCTGCAGAAAGAACAACTCGACCGGGTCGTCCACCCATGCAATTTCAAGCCCCCGGTTGCGCATCACATCCGTCGTCAGGATCTCGCGCCGGGTCAGCCACGGATTGGACGCGCGCGCTTCGGGCGGTTCCTTGTAGATCGGAAAGCGATAGCGAGCCGTGGGAAAGCGCGATCCGTTCAATTCCGGCTCGAAATAGCCGGTGAACATCATGTCATTGCCATCTTCGACCAGCACGGGACGAAAGAACAACTCAAAGAAGGCGCGTGCATTTTCGGGTTTCTCGGTCTGGGCAAGGGCGCATAACGACAGCCAGTCCGGATCGTCGAAATCCATGCATGTGTTGGAAAACACCTCGAGAGCGGCGGAATGGTCGTCCGCCGCCCAGCCGTTCAACTCATCAAAGGACAAGATGCTATAGCTGGTTTCCGCTCGGGCGTCAGGTGACGAAGCCATGGCAGCCACCGAAACACAGATCGCCCGAAGCGTTGGAGTCATGCGTCCGTTGCAACAAGAAGCCAGTTCGGATCATCCACGCCCATTTTGCGCGCAAAGACCCAGGTATCCTTCTGGCGTTTCACGGCCTTGGGATCGCCTTCGACGATGTCGCCGCCCTTGTCCCGAACAACGGATGTCAGCTCGGCCACAAAACGCATGGTGATCTGCGCCTCGCGGGTTTCGAGATCGAAGTCGACATTCTCGACGCGCACTTCACGCACACCGATGAACTCGGCCTCGATGGTCAGTCCCTGGTCTTCGCGGTCTGCAACCACCTGGACGAAAGCCTCAAACACTTCCTCGGCGATGAACGGCTCGATGTCATTCAGCTCACCGCGCTCAAACCCCATCACGATCATTTCATAGGCACCGCGCGAGCCTTGAACGAAATCGGTGACCGAAAAGGACGGTTCGGCGCGTTTCATCTCGGCAAGGGCCGCGGCCGAAGCGCTGTCTTCTTCCACATAGTCGGTGATATCGCGATCAGGGCCACCATCGATCACCTCGAATTCGGGGCGGCTGGGGGCCGATGACGGGCGTGGCACCGGAGGCTTTTCAAAGCCTTCACGGGTTCCAAGTACGCTTTTCAGGCGCAAAATCAGGAATACGGCGATGCCGGCCAATACCAGAAGCTGGATAAGGGGCGAATTCATTAAGTGAACCTCTTTTCGGGCAAGGGGCTTTGTTACATGTGTGTTGGACCTTATGTAGGGGCCGTGTAGGCATAAGTCTACTGTTCGACCGCAATGGAGACACAGGATAAATGTATCTTTTTCTGGCCTTTCTGCTGGTTCCACTGATCGAAATCGCCCTGTTCATTCAGATCGGTGGGGCAATTGGTCTCTGGCCGACCCTCGCAATCGTCATTCTGACGGCTGTTTTGGGAACCTGGCTGGTGCGAACGCAGGGCCTGATGGCGATGGGACAGTTGCGCGGCTCGTTTGCCGAATTGCGTGATCCGTCTGAACCTCTGGCGCATGGGGCGATGATCCTGATCGCAGGTGCCTTGTTGCTGACGCCAGGGTTTTTTACCGATGCTATCGGCTTCTTGCTGCTTACTCCGCCGGTTCGCATCGCGGTTTACAATTATGTGCGCGCGCGCGTCACCGTGCGGCAATTCGATATGGGCCCGAACCCCGGCCAGCGCCCTGCGCGCGGTGACATCATCGAAGGCGAGTTCGAGGAGGTCGCGCCGCGCAATCCCGGTGCAGTTCCCTCTGGTTGGACAAAGGACCCGGTGCCAAAGGATTGAGACTGGCCCGGCAAGCTGGTAGACAGCCGCCAACCCGGTATCCAAGGAGATCACGATGACCGAAAACGGTGCGGCAGGCGCAGCCCCTCAACAGCAGCAAAATCAGGTTCAGATGAAAGTTCTGGGACAGTTCGTTCGTGACCTTTCATTCGAAAACATCATGGCGCAAAAAGGCATTTCGGGCGAGGTGCAGCCGGATGTAAGCGTACAGGTCAACCTGGATGCGAAGAAACGCAGCGCGGACAACCAGTTCGAAGTGTCGGTGATGCTCAAGATCGACTCGAAGGCAAAAGCCGGTGGCGAGCAGCTTTTTCTGCTTGAGCTTGAATACACCGGGATCTTCCACCTTGAAGGTGTGCCCGAATCCCAGATGCATCCCTTCCTGATGATCGAATGCCCACGGATGCTGTTCCCGTTCATCCGTCGCATCGTCAGCGATGTGACCCGCGATGGCGGCTATCCGGCGCTCAACCTGGAAAACATCGACTTTGTCTCGATCTATCGTAACGAGATCGCGCGCCTTCAGGCGGCACAGGCCGCCAAGGCCGAAGAAGGCGGCAGCAAAACCGACGCCTGAATGACCTCAGACGCGCGCCTCACAAGGTGCGCGTCCACAAGGCGCCTTCGCCCAGCTTGTCAACAAAGGCTTTATGCGCCGCCTCTTCCTCGGCGGTCAGGCGGGGCGGCAAGGGCTCAGGGCGGGGCCGCGCGCGCCATTCGGAACCATCCGCTCCGGTGTTCTGACGCGTATCGGCAGCCAGCGCAAAGTCAGGCTGGCGTCCACCGATCAGCTCAAGATAGACCTCTGCCAGAATCTCACTGTCCAGCAACGCGCCGTGCAGCGTGCGCGACGAGTTATCAATCGAAAAGCGCCGGCACAGCGCGTCCAGAGACGCCGGTGAGCCGGGAAACTTCTTGCGCGCGATCAGCAGCGTATCCACCGCCTGATCATATGGCAAATGCGGCAGGCCCATCCAGCCAAGCTCGGCGTTCAGGAACTTCATGTCAAAGGCCGCATTGTGGATGACCAGCTTGGCATCACCGATGAACTCCACAAACGCATGTCCGATTTCGGCGAATTTGGGCTTGTCGCGCAGAAAATCATCGCCCAACCCATGCACCTCGAATGCCTCCTGGGGCATCGTGCGCTCGGGGTTGATGTATTGGTGATAGGTGCGGCCGGTGACCACGTGATTATACAGTTCAACCGCTCCGATCTCGACGATCCGGTCTCCGCTTTCGGGATCAAACCCGGTTGTCTCGGTGTCCAGAACGATTTCACGCATCTGCCAGTGCCCCTCGGATCTCTTTCAAAACAGACTGCACCTGCGCCCGCGCATGTTCAACCGTGTCCGTGATGATCACATGATCTGCGCGCGCACGTTTTTCGGCGTCAGGCATCTGTTTGAACAGGATCTGCCGGAACTGTTCTTCGCTCATCGTGCCACGCTCAAGAACCCGTGTGCGCTGAACGTCAGCCGGGGCCGAGACAACGACGGTTACGTCCATGGCCTTGTCCCCGCCCGTCTCGAACAGGATGGGAATGTCGAAAACAAGGATATCAGCCGTGCTGTGAGCCACAAAGGACGCGCGATCCTGCGCCACCAGCGGATGCACGATTTCCTCGATCTGCGCCAAAGCGCCCGGGTTAGAGCCGATAATCTCCTTCAGCGCGACCCGCGAAACGGCACCGTCCACGATCGCATTGGGGAACAGTGCGCGCATCGGTTCAACCGCGGCACCACCCGGCGCATAAAGCCGGTGCACCGCCGCATCCGCATCCCAGACATCGCAGCCCTCTTCCGCAAAAAGCCGCGCGGTCGTGCTTTTGCCCATCCCGATCGAGCCGGTCAGCCCCAGCTTGATCGTCATCGCAGCGCGGCGGCCCGCGTTCCCGCATCGACCTCGGGGCGCAGACCGAACCAGCGCTCAAAACAAGGCACCGCCTGGTGCAGCAACATTCCCAGCCCATCGACCGTGACACAGCCCGCCTCTTCGGCCTCGCGCAGCAAACGAGTCTGCAGCGGTTCATAGACAAGGTCAGTGACAACCGTGCCCTTTTGCAGGCCATCCAGCGGAATACGCATTTCAGGTTTGCCCGTCATGCCCAGAGATGTGGTGTTCACCACAAGTGCCGCTTCTTCCAGAACATTGCCGGCCTGCACCCAGTCGATCACCTGGATGCGCATGCCGAAATCTTCCTTGATCTTTTCGGCGCGCACGCGCGTTCTGTTGGTCAGCAAAATCTCGGAAACACCGGCATCCGCCAAGGCCGCGACAACCGCCCGCGCGGCCCCGCCAGCACCCAGCACGACCGCTTTCCCATCGGACGCCGACCAGTTCGGCGCGCCCTGGCGCAGGTTCTCGATGAAGCCATAGCCATCGGTGTTATCAGCCATGATGGTCCCATCACGGCGGAAGATCAAAGTATTCGCTGCGCCGATCAGGATCGCGCGATCCGTGATCTGATCGGCTAGAGACATGACCTTTTCCTTGTATGGGATGGTCACGTTACAGCCGACAAACCCCATTGCAGGCATCGTGCGGATAACCGTCTCCAGATCATCTGACGCAACATCGATGGGAATAAAATGGCCCCGCAAGCCATGCACACTCAGCCAATAGGTATGCAGCTTCGGAGACCGGGAATGCGCGACAGGTGATCCGATCACCCCGGCCAGAGGAATTCTGTCTTCTGTCATGACTCTAGCACCCCACGTAACGTCAGATAGGCCAGCACTTCCAATAGCGGCATACCCAGTACATTAAAATAGTCACCGTCAATGCGTGTAAACAAGCGCACGCCTTCTTCTTCAAGCTTGTAGGCACCCACCGCATCGCGCACCGACTCCCAATTGCGCGCGACGTAACCCTCGAGATAGGCATCCGATGCATCCCGCATCAAAAGCCGCACCTGACCCACGTGCCGCCAGACGGGCTTGCCCTCGTCATAGATCACCGCGGCTGATAGCAACATATGCCGCTGGCCACGCAGGGACCTGAGTTGATCCAGCGCATCCTGGGGGGTCTTTGGTTTGGACAGAAGCTGGCCCTGAAAATCCAGAACCTGATCGCAGCCCAGAACCATCGCGCCGGTCTTGTCGCTGATCTTGCGCGCCTTGGCTTCGGCCAGAGCATCGGCGATATCGCGCGGCGGTGCGCCATCCGCCAGAAGCGAGGCCTTGATCGCATCTTCATCGACCCGCGCCACCTGGACGTCAAAGACAACGCCGGCATTGCGCAGCATCTGTGCGCGGATTTCAGAGCCAGAGGCCAGAAGCATGGGGACACTCATGTGGATAAGCGTGCGGGTTTCTTGGTTGCGGTCATGGGCATGTTTTGCCGGGAAAGCGGATCAAGATGCAAGAGCACCCTGGACGCGGGTATGAAACCAGAGATCCTACACGTCCATCCTCCTTGGGACGGGATAAATCGCCGCGTGGGTACAAGACGGTCTGTCCTGATCTTGTACCCGAGTTATCCCCTGCCACAGAAATGCCACAATTCATCCAAACATTTGATTATAAATGATTTTCATGCTTCTCCCCAATTCATAACTGGGGCAGGTGCTGATTTTTGCACAGATGGGATAACGTCTGGAAAACCCAAGTATCCACAGCTTGAGGTCGCCCCTACTTAATCATCATCCTTTCTTTACTTCTTAATATATTGATAAGGGGAAGGAACGCTCTGGAACGAGAAACCGATGATTGATCTGCTTGCCGCCGCCTATCCCTGGACAAAATCGCTGCATATCATTTCCGTGATCGCATGGATGGCCGGGTTGTTCTATTTGCCACGCCTTTATGTCTATCATGTCGAAAAGGCGGACGAGATCGCGGGTGTAGCCCCGCTGTTCGAGGTGATGGAACGTCGCTTGCTGAAGGCGATCATGAATCCCGCGATGATCGCGACCTGGGTCTTTGGTCTTGCGCTTGTCTTCACCCCGGGCATCGTCGATTGGGGGTCTGTCTGGCCCTGGACAAAAGCTCTGTCCGTGCTGGGAATGACCTGGTTTCATCATTGGCTGGGCTTGCGGCGCAAGGATTTCATGAACGGCCAGAACACGGTCAGTGGCCGTCACTATCGGATGATGAACGAAGTTCCCACCATCCTGCTGATCGTCATCGTCTTTTCCGTGATCTTCAAATTCTGAGTCATTTGACTCAGGCGTCACAGATGAGTATCTAGGCGTTAACTGACCCGTCCGGGCCAAGTGCTTTTCCGCATGACATGTTCACCATCCGCGCCATTCGTGCGGAGCATTCAGGTATCCCTACATGACCGAAACTCTGAACCTCGCCGATCTCAAGGCAAAAAGTCCCAAAGATCTTCTGGCAATGGCAGAAGAACTCGAGATCGAGAATGCCTCGACCATGCGCAAGGGCGAGATGATGTTCCAGATCCTGCGTGAACGCGCAGATGAAGGCTGGGAAGTATCCGGAGATGGCGTCCTCGAAGTCCTTCAGGACGGGTTCGGCTTTCTGCGCTCACCCGAGGCGAACTATCTTCCCGGTCCGGATGACATCTATGTCTCGCCCGAGATGATCCGCCAGCACTCGTTGCGGACAGGCGATACGATTGACGGCGTCATGCAGGCCCCCAATGACACGGAACGTTATTTTGCGCTGACAAAGATCACGCAGATCAATTTTGCCGATCCGGAAATGGCCAAGCACAAGATCGCGTTCGACAACCTCACTCCGCTTTATCCAGACGAGCGGCTGAAGATGGAGATCGAAGATCCAACCATCAAGGACCGTTCGGCCCGGTTGATCGACCTGGTGGCTCCCATCGGTAAAGGCCAGCGGTCCCTGATCGTGGCTCCGCCTCGGACAGGTAAGACGGTTCTGCTGCAGAACATTGCGCGTTCGATCGAAGTGAACCACCCGGAGTGTTACCTGATCGTGCTGCTGATCGACGAACGCCCCGAGGAGGTGACGGACATGCAGCGTTCGGTGAAAGGCGAAGTGATCTCGTCTACCTTCGACGAGCCCGCGACCCGCCACGTCGCCGTGTCGGAAATGGTGATTGAAAAGGCCAAGCGCCTGGTGGAACATAAACGAGATGTTGTTATTCTCCTCGACTCGATCACAAGACTTGGTAGAGCATTTAACACAGTGGTCCCATCCTCGGGCAAGGTTCTGACCGGGGGTGTGGATGCCAATGCGCTGCAACGACCCAAGCGTTTCTTTGGTGCGGCGCGAAATATCGAAGAGGGCGGGTCGCTCACCATCATCGCCACGGCGCTGATCGACACGGGCAGCCGGATGGACGAGGTGATCTTCGAAGAATTCAAAGGCACCGGTAACTCGGAAATCGTCCTGGATCGCAAGATCGCGGACAAGCGGGTTTTCCCAGCCATCGATATTCTCAAGTCGGGCACCCGGAAAGAAGAGCTGCTCACCGACAAGGTGGACCTGCAAAAGACCTTTGTCTTGCGGCGTATCCTCAATCCGATGGGCACTACAGATGCAGTCGAGTTCCTGCTTTCCAAGCTCAAGCAGACTAAGACCAACGCTGAATTCTTCGATTCCATGAACACCTGATCCGGGGCGCTCCTTCCGGGGCGTTTGGCGTATGGACACAATTTTCGCACTGGCGACGGCCGAAGGCAAAGCCGGGGTTGCGGTTGTTCGCATCTCGGGCCCATCGGCGCATCTGGCGGCCATGGCGCTTGCGGGCAGCTTGCCGCCCGCCCAGTCCTCGGCGGTGCGTATGTTGCGCGACGCCGCGGGAGAGGTTCTGGATCACGCGCTGATCCTGCGCTTTGATCAACCGCGCAGCTTTACGGGCGAAGATGTGGTCGAGCTTCAATGCCACGGCAGCACCGCCATTATTGCGGCCGTCTTGTCAGAACTGTCCCGTCAGGAGGGGCTTCGCCTGGCCGAGCCGGGGGA